>NZ_JANEWM010000055.1:0-30842 GCF_028069825.1 Citrobacter sp. Igbk 14 | reverse complement strand
AAATAATGTTGATTAGTGTGACTATCACCCATCTGTCATTTATATCATCATGATTTTAATCATTAATTTATGAGCGAGCGTTTTATCGCCACCACCAAAAAAGATGATAATTTACAACACAAACGTTATTGACAGATAACAATTCGTAGACTATGAAAAGCCGTTATATGTATGATGAATAACACGAAATCGTTTCTCTTTTTCCCCTAAATAGCCGTTAAAATTAATTAACCGCGACGCAATACAAATAAAATCAATAAATCACATGCCGTTATTATTACTAATATCTATCTTTCTTATTTGGAATTTTCTTAAGAATAATCTGCACTCGGGAAATAAAGATATCAGTTCGTGATGCTTAAAAATCGTACTCGTACGCTCAATCCCCCTAGCGTATCGCTGCGCGACAACTGCGGGTGTGTGCGGTGTAGACGCGCAATATCGTTGACCAGAGCCAGGCCTATTCCTGCGCCTGGGACGTTGCCGACGTTATCCAGGCGATGAAACGGCAACAGCGCCTGATGCACCCGTTGCTCATCAATACCTGGCCCGCTATCTTCAACCACCAGCACCACGGCTTCCCCCTCGCGCACTAAACGCGCCGTCACCACGCCCTGTACTGGCGTATATTTCAGCGCATTATCCAGCAGATTTCCGCACAGCTCACCGAGTAGCACCTCATCCCCTTCAATCCACAGCGCCTCCTGCTTCCCCTCATACCCCAGATCGATGGCTTTACTGCGCGCCTGCGCCAGACGGGTAAAACAGCTGGTTTGCACCACGTCATACAGATTAACGGGCGAAAAGTGCCTTTCCCCCTGTTCTTTACGCTTCACCGCGGAAAGCTGTAACAACCTTTCCGTCAGTTGAATCGTATTATCCAGCGTTGAACTCATCGCCTGTAAGCTCTCATACCATTGCTGCGGCTGCGGACTCGCCAAAGCCACTGCCGCCTGCGTTTTTAGCACTGCCAGTGGTGTTTTGAGCTGATGGGAAGCATCTGCGCTGAAGCGCTCCTGGCGGGAGATAAGCCCGCGCAATCGGTCGATATAGCGGTTGAACGCGACAATCAGCAGACGGGTTTCCGACCACGGCAGTAACTCCGGCAATGGCGTCAGCAGTCCTGGTTCGCGGCGAACCATAAGCGATGACAACTGGCGCATGGGGCGCAATACCCGACGTAATAGCCAACCGACCAGCACCAGCGTCAGGAGAACCAATAGACCTTGTGACACCCATGAGGAAAACAGCAGTTGCCGCGCCAGATAACGCCGTGATTGCAGCGTTTCGGCGACATAAATTTCGGCCATGCCAACAATCCCGCCCTCATTGACCGGCTGGAGCAGGCGTGCCACGCGGATCGCCTCACCGCGATATTCCGTATGATAAAACCACGCTAACGCCGGATACAGCCGGGTACGCGAGGTCGCGGGCGGCATGGCCGGTAAATCGTCATAACCTGAGATAACCTTCCCCGCCGGATCGACCACCTTGTAATACAGCCTGTCGTTCATGTTCAGTTCAAAGCTGTCCAGTACCACCCACGGCACGTTGACTTCCAGGTGCTTATTGCGTACCACCAGCCGTTCAGAAACCGTTCTGGCCGATGAGAGCAGCGTCCGGTCATATGCCTGCGTCGCGGCCTGTAATGCGCTAACGTAGCTGTTAAACGCCGAGAGTCCCCACAGCAACAGCAGCGGTAGCCCCAGGAACATCAGCAATTGCAGGTACAACGACTGGGGCTTAACCCACCTCATCACAGCGCTCCAGCACATAACCCAGACCACGCAGCGTCGCGATACGCACGTCGCTCCCTTGCAGTTTCTTCCGCAACCGATGGATATACAGCTCAATACTTTCGGGGCTGACCTCATCACTCAAACTGAACACCTGCTCAAACAACTGTTGGCGTGAAACCGGGCGCAGTCGACGGTACATCAGCACGGTCAGCAGAGCCTGCTCACGCGGTGTCAGCGCCAGCGGTTGTCCTTGCAACAGAAAGTAACCTTCATCGTGAAACGCCAATTCTCCCAGTTGCTGTATCCCTTGCACCTGGCCTGCGCTACGCCGCAGCAAGGCCCGCAGACGGGCATCAAGCTCTTCAAGTTCAAACGGCTTAGCCAGATAATCATCAGCCCCTACATTCAGCCCCTTCACCCGATCGGCTACCGCGCTGCGCGCCGTCAGCAACAAAACCGGCAGCGTCTGCCCGCGTTTGCGCAGGCGCTGGACGACTTCCAGACCATCCAACCCCGGCATGTTGATATCCAGTACCGCCAGCGCGTACGTTTCACTGTGTAAAAGATGATCGGCCGACTGACCGTCGAACACGCAGTCAACGGCAAAGCCGTTTTGTACCAGCGCTTTCTCCAGCCAGTGAGCTAACTCACGGTTATCTTCCGCTAATAAGAGACGCATATCACATCCTGTAAAGTTTCTGCCGCATTGAAAGGGAATTGAAAGGTTAATGTTTTAACAATCACGCAACCGAACTGCTACACATCGGCTCACATAATCACAAAAATCTTCTTCCGTACCCGAAAATCCGGTTTTCCGGCGTGAGGATAAACAATGAAAAAACAATTACTTCGTACCCTTACTGCAAGCATTTTATTGATGAGTACCTCTGCTTTAGCTGAACAAGCACCATCGCGCACCGAATGCATTGCTCCGGCGAAACCCGGCGGTGGGTTCGACCTCACCTGTAAGCTGATTCAGGTGAGCATGATGGAAACGGGCGCCATCGAAAAACCGATGCGCGTAACCTATATGCCCGGTGGCGTGGGTGCCGTGGCCTATAACGCTATCGTCGCGCAACGTCCTGCCGAAGCCGGAACCGTAGTGGCATTCTCCGGCGGCTCCCTGCTAAACCTGTCGCAAGGTAAATTCGGCCGCTATGGTGTCGATGACGTGCGCTGGCTGGCGAGTGTAGGCACCGACTACGGCATGATTGCCGTGCGTAGTGATTCCCCCTGGAAGACGCTGAAAGACCTGCTGACTGCCATGGAGAAAGATCCCAACAGTGTCGTTATTGGCGCGGGAGCCTCTATTGGAAGTCAGGACTGGATGAAGTCGGCGCTGCTGGCGCAAAAAGCCAACGTCGACCCGCACAAAATGCGTTATGTCGCCTTTGAAGGGGGTGGCGAACCGGTGACCGCGTTGATGGGCAATCACGTGCAGGTGGTTTCCGGCGATCTCAGTGAAATGGTGCCCTATCTCAGCGGCGACAAGATCCGCGTACTCGCGGTGTTCTCTGACGAACGTCTGCCGGGCCAGTTAGCCAATGTCCCTACCGCCAAAGAGCAGGGTTATGACCTTGTTTGGCCGATTATTCGCGGCTTCTATGTTGGGCCAAAAGTGAGCGATGCCGATTACCAGTGGTGGGTTGATGCCTTTAATAAGCTCCAGCAGACCGATGAATTTAAAAAGCAGCGTGATTTGCGTGGCCTGTTCGAGTTCAACATGAGCGGTAAGCAACTCGATGACTACGTGAAGAAACAGGTCACCGATTATCGTGAGCAGGCAAAAGCCTTCGGCCTTGCGAAATAAGCCCGGGGGCAAAGATGATGAGCGATCGTATTTTCGCGGGTATCTGGCTGTTGCTCTGTATAGCCGGGCTGTTCGTGGCCTGGCAAATCAGCAGCGAATACAGCTATGAACCCGTCGGGCCACGTCCCTTTCCGCTTGGCATTATCAGCTTGATGCTGTTGTGTGCCGTCGCGCTGCTGTTGCGCCACCCGGACACCATCAGTTGGCCTCGCCGCCACGTGCTGCAAAAGCTGCTCACGATGGTGATTGTGTTGTTGATGTACGCCTGGGGGTTTGAATGGTTAGGCTTTCCCATTGCCACTGCCATTCTCACCGTGGTGATTGGCATGCTGTTCGGCGCAACCATCCCGGCAGCGGGCATTTCCGGTTCGGTTCTCGGCATTCTGTTGTGGTATGCCTTCGATCGACTGCTTGACGTCACCTTACCACTCGGCGCCTGGCTGGGTTAACGGAGAAACGATGGATACCTGGATTTATCTTTCTCAGGGTTTCGCGGTGGCGATGACGCCTGAAAACCTGGTTATCGCCTTGATCGGCTGCTTTGTCGGCACCATCGTTGGGTTGCTGCCGGGTCTGGGGCCAATCAACGGCGTGGCGATCCTGCTGCCGCTGGCCTTCGCTTTGCATCTGCCAGCGGAGTCTGCGCTGATCCTGTTGGCGACTGTTTATATCGGCTGCGAATACGGCGGGCGCATCTCCTCTATCCTGCTCAATGTGCCTGGCGATGCGGCAGCCATTATGACCGCCCTTGACGGCTACCCAATGGCCCAACAGGGACGTGGCGGCGTGGCGCTTTCTATCTCAGCGGTCAGTTCTTTCTTCGGTTCGCTTATCGCTATCGGCGGCATCATTCTGTTTGCCCCGGCGTTAGCACAATGGTCGCTGTCATTCGGTCCTGCAGAATACTTTGCCTTAATGGTCTTCGCCATTGCCTGTCTCGGCAGCATGATGGCACAGAATCCACTGAAATCATTTCTGGCAGCGCTTATCGGTCTCGGGCTCGCGACCGTCGGCGTAGACGCCAACACCGGGGTTTATCGCTTCACCTTTGACAGTGTTCATCTCTCCGACGGTGTGCAGTTTATCGTGGTAGTGATTGGGCTGTTCTCTGTCTCAGAAATATTATTAATGCTGGAACATACCAGCAGTGGCCAAACGCTGGTGCGTAAAACGGGCCGCATGTTGTTTAATGCCAAAGAAGGTATGCAGTGCGTGGGCGCAACGCTGCGCTCATCGGTGATTGGCTTTTTCGTCGGCGTCCTGCCTGGCGCCGGGGCAACCATCGCCAGTGCTATCACCTACATGACCGAGAAAAAGCTCAGCGGTAACAGCGACAGCTTTGGGAAGGGGGACATTCGTGGCGTTGCCGCACCAGAGGCAGCCAACAATGCTTCGGCCTGTGGCTCGTTTATCCCAATGCTGACGCTCGGTGTACCCGGTTCGGGCACCACGGCGGTAATGATGGGTGCGCTGACGCTGTACAACATCACGCCAGGGCCGGCAATGTTCACCGAACAACCGGATATCGTCTGGGGACTGATCGCGGCGCTGCTGATTGCCAACGTGATGCTGCTGGTCATGAACATCCCGTTAATCGGTCTGTTCACCCGCATGCTGACCATTCCGCTGTGGTTCCTGGTTCCGGCCATTGCGGCGGTTTCGGCGGTCGGTGTGTATGCCGTCCACAGCACGACCTTCGATCTGGTACTGATGGTTGGTCTCGGCGTACTGGGATACATTTTGCGTAAAATGCACTTCCCGATGTCTCCGTTGATTCTCGGATTTGTGCTCGGGGAAATGCTGGAGCAGAACCTGCGTCGTGCCCTGTCCATCAGTAATGGCAGCATGGATATTCTGTGGGCCAGCGGCGTGGCGAAAGTCCTGCTGGTGATGGCGGTCATGGTTATCGTTATCCCGCCAGTACTGCGCCTGATCCGCAAACGCAACAATAAGCCGCAGGTGGATATCGGCTAACGAATTGCCGGATGGCGGCGCTATTGCGCCCTATCCGGCCTACAACTTGGCTCGGTTGTAGGCCGGATAAGCGCAACGCCATCCGGCATTTTTATTTTCCGCGCAGCCCCTGCGTTCCTTCCAGCACATGTTCAACAAATTGCGTCAGCTTGGGCAGTGGGCGCAAATCCTGTCGCCA
The DNA here is from genome assembly GCF_028069825.1 of Citrobacter sp. Igbk 14. NCBI lineage: Bacteria > Pseudomonadati > Pseudomonadota > Gammaproteobacteria > Enterobacterales > Enterobacteriaceae > Citrobacter > Citrobacter sp. Igbk 14. The sequence continues at coordinate 25,141 of NZ_JANEWM010000055.1, read as the reverse complement.
CAACAAATGAATTGGCCGCGGTTGCGGCGTAAACCCCTCCAGCACCCGGACCAGCCGGCCATTCGCGAGCTCTTCTGCCAACAAAACCTCTGGTTGTAACAGCAGCCCCGCTCCCGCTACCGCCGCCATGCGCAGGCCATGGCCATCGTTACAGCGCAAAATCGCGTCACGTTTCCACCTGACCTCACCCGCCACACCCGGCAGTTTCCATTCATTACGTGCCGTCCACACGGTATGTGACAAACACAGATGATCCACCAGATCCCCTGGCGTGCGTGGTGTACCGTGTCGGGCAAGATAGTCCGGTGACGCACAGATCGCCATACGGTACGGACACAGATATTTCGCCACGACATCCGTCTGATGAATATCCCCAATACGTATTGCCAGATCGACCCCTTCATCGACCAGATCCACCATTCGGTTGGTCAGATCCAGTTCAATGCGTACTTCTGGCCAGGTTTGCAAAAAATCCGCAGCCAGCGGCGAGACAACACAAGCCCCAAAGGAGGTTGGTGCGCTGATGCGTAGCGTACCCGCCGGAGCCCGCCGTAGCCGTTCGACCGAACGTTCAGCGATCGAAACCTGCTCCAGTACCCGACGCGCTTCTTCAACGTAAACGCGCCCGGCATCGGTCAGACTCTGACGGCGAGTGTTACGTTCCAGCAGACGCGTACCAAGCTGCGTCTCCAGCAGGGCGATATATTTTCCCACCATCACCGCTGATATCTCCAGTCGCGTTGCCGCACCGGTAAAGCTTCCACTTTCCACCACCGCGATAAACGTTTCCATGCCGCGCAGCTTATCCATATTGCAAACCCCTGGTTAGTAATCATCTAACTTTTAGCCAGTTTATCTGATTTCATTTTCATTAAAGAATAGCGGCTCACACTATTGCGGAGGTGGTTATGAAAATCGTCATTATTGGTGCCAGCGGTACAGTCGGTCGTGCAGTCACAGAGACGTTGAGCCGTAAACATGAGGTGATCCGCGTGGGCCGCACGCAGGGTGATTACCAGGTCGATATCACCTCACAAGAGAGCGTTCAGGCGCTATTTGAACAAACAGGGCGCGTGGATGCGATTGTTTCCGCCACCGGCAATCTGTTCTTTGGCCCGCTATCGACGATGACCGACAGTGAATTTAATCAGGGTCTGCAGGATAAGTTGTTAGGCCAGGTGCGCCTGGCTTTAACCGGACAACATTACCTGAATGATGGCGGTTCCATTACGCTTATCAGCGGCATTATCGCCCATGAACCCATTGCCCAGGGGGCAAATGCGGCGACCATAAATGCCGGGCTGGAAGGATTTGTGCGCGCAGCTGCCTGCGAGTTAGGACGCGGTTTGCGCATTAACCTGATTAGCCCGACCGTCCTGAGTGAATCTGCTGAAGCCTACGATGGATTCTTCCCCGGCTTTGAAAGCGTGCCAGCGGCAACCGTGGCCAATGCTTACCGCCGCAGCGTGGAAGGCATTCAAAGCGGACGTATTTATAAAGTCGGTTACTAACCTTTTTACTGCCGCTGTGCCCCAGCAGCGGCAGCATTATTAATCCTCTGTTTTTAAATAACATTCTCCTGTTTCCCTCCCTCTCCTGGCATTTAACCTCATCTTTTATAATGTTAAATATTTGTTGCTTTTGATCACAAATAATAAACAAACAAGCTCATTCTGTGCGCATTTTTCAAAAATGTAGATATTTTTAATTTATGGCTACGAAACGAGCATCGCCATGTCTCCCTGACAATCTACTGAGAGGATCGATTCTGATGAACGCACTGACTGCCGTACAACCGAACGCTGAAGATCCAGCCCAGCACTACAGCGGCTTCACGCTGAAACCATCAGCCCAGTCGCCACGCTTACTGGAGCTGACTTTCTGCGCTGAGACTACGGAGCAATTTCTGCAAGCCGTCGCGCAGTGGCCGGTACAGGCCCTGGAATACAAATCTTTCTTGCGTTTCAAAGTGGGTCAGATCCTCGACGCCCTGTGCGGCAATCAGTTGCAGCCTCTGCTACTAAAAACCTTACTGAATCGCGCTGAAGGCGCACTGCTGATCAATGCCGTGGGCGTTGATGACGTGGCACAGGCAGAAGAGATGGTCAAACTGGCAACAGCCGTCGCGCATCTTATCGGACGCTCAAATTTTGATGCAATGAGCGGTCAGTACTATGCGCGCTTCGTGGTGAAAAACGTCGATAACTCAGATAGCTATCTTCGTCAGCCGCACCGTGTCATGGAGCTACATAACGACGGTACCTACCTCGAAGAAATCACCGACTATGTACTGATGATGAAGATAGATGAGCAGAACATGACTGGCGGTAACTCGCTGCTGCTCCATCTCGATGACTGGGAACATCTGGATCAGTATTTTACCCACCCGCTGGCACGCCGTGCCATGCGCTTTGCCGCACCGCCAAGCAAAAATGTTAGCCAGGACGTATTCCATCCGGTGTTTGACGTTGACCAGCAGGGCCGTCCGGTCATGCGCTATATCGACCAGTTCGTCCAGCCAAAAGACTATGAAGAAGGCGTCTGGCTGAGCGACCTGTCTGATGCGCTGGAAACCAGCAAGAACATTCTTTCCGTTCCGGTATCTGTCGGTAAATTCTTGCTGATCAACAACCTGTTCTGGCTGCACGGTCGCGATCGCTTCACCTCGCATCCTGACCTGCGTCGCGAACTGATGCGTCAGCGTGGCTATTTCGCCTATGCCACCCACCATTACCAGACCCACCAGTAAGCGCGAAGGAAAATAGCGGATGTATGATTTTGTGATTATTGGCGGCGGCATTATCGGCATGTCGACTGCCATGCAGCTGATCGATGTCTACCCGGATGCCAGAATTGCGTTGCTGGAGAAAGAGTCCGGTCCAGCCTGCCACCAGACGGGCCACAACAGCGGCGTGATTCATGCCGGGGTCTATTACACTCCCGGTAGCCTGAAGGCGCAGTTTTGCCTGGCCGGAAATCGCGCCACCAAAGCCTTTTGCGACCAAAACGGCATCCGCTATGACGTTTGCGGAAAAATGCTGGTTGCCACCTCGGCGCTGGAAATGGAGCGGATGCGTGCCTTATGGGATCGCACTGCCGCTAACGGTTTAGAGCGCGAGTGGTTAAACGCCGAAGAACTGCGTGAGCGTGAGCCGAACATCACTGGACTGGGCGGTATTTTTGTCCCGTCGAGCGGCATAGTCAGCTACCGCGAAGTCACCGCTGCGATGGCGAAGATTTTCCAGGCCAAAGGTGGTGAGATTATTTACAACGCGGAGGTCAGCGCGTTAAAGGAACACGCCACCGGCGTTATCGTGCAGACCCGTCAGGGTCAGGAGTATGAGGGTTCGAGCCTGATTACCTGTTCCGGCCTGATGGCCGATCGGCTGGTGAAAATGCTTGGCATCGAGCCCGGATTCATCATCTGCCCGTTCCGCGGCGAATACTTCCGCCTGGCGTCAGAACATAACCAGATAGTCAATCATCTGATCTACCCGATCCCCGACCCGGCGATGCCATTCCTCGGTGTGCATCTCACCCGCATGATAGACGGCAGCGTTACGGTGGGTCCGAACGCCGTGCTGGCATTTAAACGCGAAGGCTACCGTAAACGCGACTTCTCGCTTAGCGATACGCTGGAGATCCTCGGCTCTTCCGGCATCCGCCGCGTGCTGCAAAACAACCTGCGTTCCGGGCTTGGTGAAATGAAAAACTCGCTGTGCAAAAGCGGATATTTGCGGCTGGTGCAAAAGTATTGCCCGAGCCTGACGCAGAAAGATCTGCAGCCGTGGCCTGCAGGTGTGCGGGCACAGGCGGTGTCACCGGACGGCAAGCTGATTGACGATTTCCTGTTTGTCACCACGCCGCGTTCGATTCACACCTGTAACGCCCCGTCTCCCGCGGCAACGTCAGCTCTCCCGATCGGCGCGCATATCGTCAGCAAAGTTCACGCCCTTCTGGAGAACCAGAGTAATCCCGGACGCACGCTGCGTGCGGCACGTAGCGTGGAGACATTACACGCCGCATTCACCCGTTAACCTTTTTAAGACAGGAAGCAATCATGCAACTTAACGATCCCACCTTGTTTCGCCAGCAGGCACTGATCGACGGACACTGGCGTGACGCCAACAGCGGCGAGACCATCGCGGTGACCAACCCCGCGAATGGTCAGCAACTGGGTAGCGTACCGAAAATGGGGGCGGATGAAACCCGCGAAGCCATTGAGGCCGCGAATCGCGCCCTGCCCGCATGGCGAGCGCTGACCGCGAAAGAGCGGGCCAATATCCTGCGTCGCTGGTTCAATCTGATGATTGAGCATCAGGACGATCTCGCCCGCCTGATGACGCTGGAACAGGGTAAGCCGCTGGCTGAGGCCAAAGGCGAAATCACTTATGCCGCCTCATTTATCGAGTGGTTTGCCGAAGAGGGCAAACGTATTTACGGCGACACCATTCCCGGCCATCAGGCAGATAAGCGTCTGATCGTCATCAAACAGCCGATCGGCGTTACCGCCGCTATCACTCCGTGGAACTTCCCTTCCGCAATGATCACCCGTAAAGCCGGTCCGGCGCTGGCGGCAGGCTGCACGATGGTGCTCAAACCCGCCAGCCAGACACCGTACTCCGCGCTGGCGCTGGCAGAACTGGCTAATCGCGCCGGCATCCCGGCAGGTGTTTTCAGCGTCGTGACCGGCTCAGCCAGTGCTGTTGGTAATGAGCTGACTGGCAACCCACTGGTACGCAAGCTGTCGTTTACCGGCTCCACTGAAATTGGACGCCAGCTAATGCAGCAGTGCGCCAAAGATATCAAGAAGGTGTCACTCGAACTGGGCGGCAATGCGCCGTTTATCGTCTTTGATGATGCCGACCTTGATAAAGCCGTGGAAGGTGCGCTGGCATCGAAGTTTCGTAATGCCGGGCAGACCTGCGTCTGCGCCAACCGTCTGTATGTTCAGGACGGCGTGTATGAGCAGTTTGCCGACAAGCTCCAGCAGGCGGTGAGCAAGCTGCACCTCGGTGACGGTCTGCAACCTGACGTCACCACCGGGCCGCTGATCGATGAAAAAGCCGTCGCCAAAGTGCAGGAACACATCGCCGACGCGCTGGATAAAGGCGCACGCATCGTGGCGGGGGGTAAGGCTCACGCACTGGGCGGCAACTTCTTCCAGCCCACTATTCTGGTAGATGTGCCTGATAACGCGAAGGTCGCCAAAGAAGAGACCTTCGGCCCGCTGGCACCGCTGTTTCGCTTTAAAGATGAAGCTGACGTCATTGCCCAGGCCAACGACACCGAGTTTGGGTTGGCGGCCTACTTCTACGCCCGTGATTTAAGCCGGGTATTCCGCGTTGGCGAAGCGCTGGAGTACGGCATCGTCGGTATTAATACCGGCATCATCTCAAATGAAGTTGCCCCGTTTGGCGGCATTAAAGCCTCCGGTCTTGGCCGCGAAGGTTCGAAGTACGGCATCGAAGACTACTTAGAAATCAAATATATGTGTATTGGCCTTTAATAAAATAAATACTGGAGAACACCTGATGAGCACCAATAAAGAACTCATGCAACGTCGCAGTAACGCCGTTCCTCGTGGCGTAGGACAGATCCACCCGATTTTTGCCGAACGCGCAGAAAACTGCCGGGTTTGGGACGTTGAAGGCCGTGAGTTCCTCGATTTTGCTGGCGGTATTGCGGTGTTGAATACCGGTCACCTGCATCCGCAGATTGTCTCTGCGGTAGAAGCACAGTTAAAAAAACTGTCACATACCTGCTTCCAGGTGCTGGCTTATGAGCCGTACCTCGAGCTGTGTGAGATTATGAACAAGAAAGTGCCGGGTGATTTTGCCAAGAAAACCCTGCTGGTCACCACCGGCTCTGAAGCGGTGGAAAATGCGGTGAAAATCGCCCGCGCGGCCACCAAACGTACCGGGACCATCGCCTTTAGCGGTGCCTATCATGGCCGTACCCACTACACCCTCTCATTAACCGGGAAAGTGAATCCGTACTCTGCTGGCATGGGGCTGATGCCGGGTCATGTGTATCGTGCGCTGTACCCTTGCGCGCTGCACGGTATCAGCGATGACGATGCAATTGCCAGCATCCACCGTATTTTCAAAAACGACGCGGCCCCGGAAGATATTGCCGCTATCGTCATTGAGCCCGTACAAGGCGAAGGTGGTTTTTACGCCGCCTCCCCGGCCTTTATGCAGCGCCTGCGCGCAATTTGTGACGAACACGGGATCATGTTGATTGCCGATGAAGTGCAGAGCGGCGCAGGGCGTACCGGTACGCTGTTTGCGATGGAGCAAATGGGTGTGGCCCCCGATCTGACTACCTTCGCAAAATCCATCGCTGGTGGCTTCCCGCTGGCCGGTGTCACCGGACGTGCTGAGGTGATGGACGCCGTCCCACCGGGTGGTCTGGGCGGTACCTATGCCGGTAACCCGATTGCCTGTGCCGCCGCGTTAGCTGTGCTGAACATTTTCGAGCAGGAAAACCTGCTGCAAAAAGCGAACGACCTGGGCAAAACCCTGCGCGATGGTCTGCTGGCCATTGCGGAAACGCACCGCGAGATTGGCGATGTACGCGGGCTGGGCGCAATGATTGCCATCGAGTTGTTCGAAGATGGCGACCACACCAGACCCGATGCCAAACTGACGGCCGACGTCGTCGCGCGTGCACGTGACAAAGGGTTGATCCTGCTCTCCTGCGGGCCTTACTACAACGTGCTGCGCATCCTTGTTCCACTCACCATTGAAGAGGCGCAAATCCGTCAGGGCCTGGACATTATTGCTCAGTGTTTTGCCGAGGCGAAGCAGAGCTAACCCTACAAAAAAGCAATCCGTAGGCCGGATAAGGCGGAGCCGCCATCCGGCACATAGGGTCAATAACAATAATACGCGTGCCCCGGCGCGGGAATGCCGGGGTGCTCTCCCAAGTGCAATACTTTCGAGAGGTTTAAAGATGGGGCAAGTGTCACAATCACATGATTTAGGGGGCGGGCTGAAATCACGCCACGTCACCATGCTGTCTATTGCCGGGGTTATCGGCGCGAGTTTATTTGTAGGTTCAAGCGTGGCGATTGCAGAAGCCGGTCCCGCGGTATTATTAGCTTATCTGTTTGCCGGACTTTTGGTGGTGATGATTATGCGCATGCTGGCCGAAATGGCCGTCGCCACACCCGATACAGGTTCCTTCTCCACCTACGCCGATAAAGCTATCGGGCCATGGGCCGGTTATACCATCGGTTGGTTGTACTGGTGGTTCTGGGTGTTGGTGATCCCGCTGGAAGCTAACATTGCGGCCATCATCCTGCATTCATGGATCCCTGGAGTGCCTATCTGGCTGTTTTCCCTGGTTATCACCCTGGCATTAACCGGCAGTAATTTGCTGAGCGTCAAAAATTACGGCGAGTTTGAATTCTGGCTGGCGCTGTGTAAAGTGATTGCCATTCTGGCATTTATCGCCCTCGGCGCAGCGGCGATTAGCGGCTTCTATCCCTACGCTGAAGTCGGCGGTGTTTCACGACTGTGGGATCAGGGCGGCTTTATGCCCAATGGTTTTGGCGCAGTACTCAGTGCGATGCTAATCACCATGTTTTCCTTTATGGGCGCGGAGATTGTCACCATTGCCGCCGCAGAATCCGACACCCCGGATAAACACATCGTACGGGCGACAAACTCGGTTATCTGGCGTATCTCTATTTTCTATCTGTGTTCCATTTTCGTGGTGGTTGCGCTGATCCCGTGGAACATGCCGGGACTGAAAGAGGTTGGGTCGTACCGCTCGGTACTGGAGTTGCTGCATATTCCGCATGCAAAGCTGATCATGGATTGCGTCATTTTGCTGTCGGTAACCAGTTGCCTGAACTCCGCGCTATATACGTCATCCCGTATGCTCTATTCCCTGAGCCGTCGTGGCGATGCCCCCGCCTTTATGGGTAAAACAAACCGCAGCAAAACGCCGTATGTGGCAGTACTACTCTCTACCGGGGCGGCATTCCTCACCGTTATCGTCAACTATTACGCGCCGGCCAAAGTATTTAAGTTTCTGATCGACAGCTCCGGCGCCATCGCACTGCTGGTCTATCTGGTGATTGCTATTTCTCAGTTACGGATGCGCAAGATCCTGCTGGCGCAGGGCGGTGAAATTAAGCTGAGAATGTGGCTCTTTCCATGGCTTACCTGGCTGGTGATCGCCTTTATTGTCTTCGTATTAGTGGTGATGCTCTTCCGTCCGGCGCAACAGCTGGAGGTGGTGTCGACCGGGCTACTCGCCATCGGGATTATTTGCACCGTACCCATTATGTCACGCTGGAAAAAACTGCTATCGTGGCCAAAAGCGCCGTTGCAAAATACGCATTAAATCTGATCCCGGCGCAGGCCGGGACATTTATTCAGGAGTAAGACCATGACCGCCATTTCCCAACCGACGGCCATTGATGGGTACCGCTGGCTGAAGAACGATATCATCCGCGGTATATATCAGCCTGATGAGAAACTGCGTATGAGCCTGCTGACCTCACGTTATGAACTGGGCGTTGGGCCACTGCGTGAAGCGCTTTCGCAACTGGTTGCAGAGCGACTGGTCACGGTGGTCAATCAGAAAGGGTATCGGGTGGCGCCGATGTCCGAGCAAGAGTTACTCGATATTTTCGATGCCCGCGCCAATATGGAAGCCATGCTGGTGGGTCTGGCTATCGCGCGTGGCGACGACGCCTGGGAAGCCGAGATTCTGGCGCGTGCGCATATGCTCAGCAAGCTGGAGGCCGTTGACGCCAGCGAGCAGATGCTTGATGAGTGGGATCAGCGCCATCAGGCGTTTCACACGGCGATTGTTGCTGGCTGTGGTTCGCAATATCTGCTGCAAATGCGTGAACGGCTGTTCTCTCTGGCGGCACGATACCGTTTCATCTGGTTGCGTAAAACGGTGCTGTCGGTAGAGATGCTGGAAGATAAGCACGATCAGCATCAAACGCTGACCGAAGCGATTCTGGCGCGCGATGCCGCCCGCGCCAGCGAGTTAATGCGCCAGCACCTGCTGACGCCAATACCCATTATTCAGCAAGCCATGTCCGGCAAACTGCTGACGGGAAAAGCCTAGTCGCGAGTTTGGACCCAGAAGGCATGGATAAGGCCTGGGATGTAGCCCAACAGTGTCAAAACGATATTGAGGATAAATGCCCAGCCGAATCCTTTCCCCAGCAACACGCCAAGCGGAGGCAGAATAATAGTAAAAACGATTCTCCAGAAACCCATACACACTCCATACAAGCAAAAAAAAATAATCATTTCTTAGAAATCTAAGGTTAGTGAGTTTATCCAACTCTGCCTGGCTTCCCCTGCTGTTTTACCCTCCTTTACGCTCTTTACGCTGGCGTACGATGCTCACTTACTTTAGAATTAGCTTAACTTAGAAAACACTAAAGTATATATGACTGAACTCGAACAACTGCAGGCCAGCGCAGAACAGGCTGCCGCCCTACTCAAAGCGATGAGTAATCCAAAACGGTTACTGATTTTGTGCATGCTTTGTGGCTCACCGGGTACCAGCGCGGGAGAGTTAGCCCGCGTTACTGGTCTTAGTGCATCGGCCACCTCGCAGCATCTGGCAAGAATGCGCGAAGAGGGGCTGATAGACAGCCAGCGTGATGCCCAGCGCATCCTTTACTCCATTAAAAATGCGGCCGTGAATTCGCTGATCGCCACATTAAAAACACTGTATTGCCCATAAGGAACCACTATGACCATTGGGATGATTTCCCCCCACGAGGCGCAGACGCTGTTAGCTCAGGGCGCAAAACTGATTGATATCCGCGACGCTGACGAGTATCTGTACGAGCATATTCCCGAGGCGCACCTGGCACCGCTATCCACCCTGGAGCAGGGTTCACTCCCCGCAAACTTACGGGCTGAGCGCATTATTTTTCACTGCCAGTCAGGCAAGCGTACACAAAATGCGGCGGCAAAATTGAATGCCGCCGCCGCGCCAGCACAGGTCTGGCTGCTTGAGGGCGGGATCGACGGCTGGAAAGCGGCAGGTCTGCTGGTTGCAAAAGATAGCTCACAACCGTTGCCGCTAATGCGTCAGGTGCAGATTGCCGCAGGCAGTCTTGCCTTGCTTGGCGTCATTCTCGGTTATGCCGTTAACAGCGGCTTCTTCTTACTCAGCGGTTTTGTTGGTGCGGGGCTGGTACTTGCAGGTGTAACTGGCTTCTGCGGTATGGCGCGACTGCTCGACAAAATGCCCTGGAACCGACGTACTCATTAAGCGGTAATAGAAGAAACAGCGCTGTACCCGCCGATTGACGTGATCTATGGTGGGCTTTGTGATTAAGAAAGGAGCGCAATATGTTTAAACCTGGCGATCTGGTGCAACCGCGTATGGGCGGACCAAAACTGAAAGTTGTCGAAGTGAAAGACGAACAAATTGTGGCTGTACAAGCCAGCAATGAAAGCGGCGAAAAATACACCCTAAAAACTGCTGATGTCACGCGATATTCTGAAGAAGGCGATTTCGGCGTCTGCTGAAAATAAGCGGTGAGGTTCCCCTCACCGCATTGATATTAGATCAAAAAATCATCGAGAGATTTACCGGCAGCCAGCGCCTGCGCAATCGGCTTCGGCGTGCGGCCTTGTCCAGTCCATGTTTTTGTTTCACCATTGGTATCCGTAAAACGATATTTCGCCGGACGTGGTTGACGTTTTTTAACCGAACGCGACATTGCCGCCGACATGCTCAACAGTTCTTCAGGATCAATCCCATCAGCTTTCATCATCGCCAGCAGTGTATTAATTTTTTCCTGCTGTTCTGCACGTTGGCGCTGCAGCTGTTCTTCTTCGTCACGTCGTTCTTTGGTGACTACCCGGAGTTTTTCCAGCATATCGTCCAGAACCTCGACGGATAATTCACGCGCCATGGCACGTAGCGATCGAATATTATTTAAGTTTTTTAACATTGAACTCATATTAATAAAACCTCTTTAACGCAAAAACAAAAATTGGTATTACGACACAAATTGTATGCGAGTGTTTTTTCTTTTTCCAGTCTCTTTTTTGTCGCAAGATATTAAAACGACAATCGCTAATATTATTTATCTTGTCATACAATGAATTTTAGTCACCGATATTTTATATTCGCCAGCGACCAGAATAAATAGACGTCGTGATATCTCACTGCCGCACCAGATAAACCAATATAGGCATCGCACAGGCGTTGCGGTAGATATGCGAAATATTCGTCAACATTCAAAAAGGAGCGCAAAAAGTTCAGAAAAACAAGTCAAAACAACTTATTGATTTTTAATGATTTTAATTTGCATGACAACGAAAATGCCAAAACGAACAAAAAACAAACCATCGCAGAGCATTTTATCGACAAAAAGGCAATAAATAAAAATTTTAAGCTAGTTGCCAGTTATTATGTAGGCAGATATCCTATTAAAACGCGAAAGCGACAAGACAAATCACTAGCAACAAAGGTATTGAAAACCTTTTTTCCCCTTTTTACAAGGAGCATTAACATGTTCTCTCCGCAGTCACGCTTGCGTCATGCTGTAGCAGACACGTTCGCGATGGTTGTTTATTGTTCTGTCGTGAACATGTTGATCGAGATATTCCTTTCAGGAATGAGCTTCGAACAGTCACTGTATTCCAGACTGGTCGCCATCCCCGTCAACATCCTGATCGCCTGGCCATACGGTATGTACCGCGATTTGTTTATGCGCGCGGCACGCAAAGCTACGCAGGCAGGATGGGCAAAAAATCTGGCGGATGTGCTGGCCTATGTCACGTTCCAGTCACCGGTGTATGTGATTATTCTGCTGACGGTTGGCGCTGACTGGCACCAGATCACGGCTGCGGTAAGTTCAAACATCGTGGTCTCAATGCTGATGGGTGCAGTATATGGCTACTTCCTTGATTATTGCCGCCGCCTGTTTAAGGTCAGCAGCTACCACCAGGCTAAAGCGTAAAAACATCTCATCGCGACTGGCACCGCCAGTCGCGTTATCAGTTTGAACTCACGTCGCCAAACAACCCATTCAAATAACGTTCCAGCGCGATACGCGAGCTAAAGCCGTGTGGAATACCATAATGTTCATGAGTATCGCCGGCTAAATAAAGCGGGAATTGCTGATAGTGATCGCAGGTTTTAATATCCGTGGCTGGTTCTGCCAGTGAAGAACTACGCTCTTTTAGCGTGGGATGAATAACCAATGCGGTACGCCCCATCCGCGCTTCACGGTTTACGTATACATAATTCTCGCCACGTCGATAACCGTATGTTTTCTGTGTGACTACATCAACGGTAAAGCCCACTTTTTCAAGTACGCGCGCCACCTCATCAGGTCGTAAATACATATTATTTTCCTCGTTATCTTTTACTGCGGGCTTACCTTACCTGATTCAGCATTAGCAACGCTTTCAGAAAAGTCCATAAACGAGTGCAGACGGTGAGATGAATATCTTAAGAACAACGCAAATTTATGTCAGCGCCAACCGGAGTTGATATGCAGCCTGCTGCGCCATTTCCGCCGTTCGGATATTGGTGAATGACAGTAATATTCCCCCCTTACCTGCTGAGGTGATGCGCCACCGGCTTAAGGCCTGAACCGCCAACCCGACCTGATTCGCTTTGCGTACTAACGCAGTGTCATCCCCCGCCACGGCGATCACCAGTTGGATCCCGCCCTCTTGTGGTACCACGCTAAACCCCTGCTCTGTCAGAGCGCTTTCCATCCATTGACGCCGTTGGGCATAATGCTGGCGCATCCGTTTTAAGTGCCGCCAGAAATGACCGTCGCGCATAAAATCGGCCAGCGTTTGTTGCCATAAAACCGGCACACTGCAAGCCGTTAGCGCTGCCTGTTGGCGAAAATGTGCGACCTGAGTTAGCGGAACCACCAGCCAGGCTGTGCGCAAAGCGGGAAACAACGATTTACTGAACGTGCCCGCATAAATCACCCGCTGCGGCGCATCCAGACTTTTAAGCGGTGGTAACGGTTTGCCGTGGTAACGAAACTCACTGTCGTAGTCATCTTCGATTACCCACGCCTGTGCGCGGTCAGCCCATTCCAGCAACTGGTGACGGCGGGCCAGAGAAAGCGCCACGCCCAGCGGGCTTTGGTGTGCGGGTGTCAGCAAGGCAAAACGCGCCTGTGGGTAGTCACGGATCCCGGCACTGACATCAAGGCCATCGGCATCAACCGCAACAGGCATCAGCTCAATGCGTTCCTGGGTGACCACGGGCCGAATCAATGGAAAGCCGGGATCTTCGACCCACATCCCCTCGCCGGGTGTGGCCAGCGCACGCAGGATCAACATCATTGATGCCGCATAACCCGACGTAATAAAAACCTGCTCCGGAAGACATTCAATGCTGCGTGACACTCGCAGGTAATCAACTATCGCCTGGCGTAGCAGCAGTTCACCACAAACATCCCCCACCGCGAGGTCAAAACGTGTTTGGGTGCGCAAACGTCGTCCCATGACCCGTGCCCAGATATCGCGCGGAAAAAGATCAAGCGCTGGCAATCCCATCTGAAAAAGCTGTGGTGTGCCGTTTTCTCCGGCGAATACGGTAGGGGTTGCGGGCGAGGTTTCCAGTCGCAATTGCTCGCTGACAAAGGTTCCCGCCTGACCGCGTCGCGTAAGCCAGCCCTGCGCCACCAGCTCAGCATAAGCGTTTTCTACCGTCGAACGTGAAACCCCCAATTCCTGGGACCAGGTTCGGCTGGAGGGTAATCTTGTGCCAGGCTTAAGATCGCCCTTCTCAATAGCGGTTTTTAACTGACGGGCAATTTGCTGGTAGCGCGGCATTTATGGTCTGCTTTTTAAGTAAAAATATGGCTCTCTTTAGCAGACCATTATAGTGCTACATTGCAGGTCATCCAAATGAGGAGCAATACCATGACAATGTTACGCCAGCCCTATTACGAACTCAGTCCTGAAGTCTATAGCGCCCTGGTTCAGGCAAGCAAAGCGTTGGAAAACTGCGCACTGGAACCCACGCTGACAGAACTGATTTACCTGCGGGTTTCACAAATCAACGGCTGCGCATTTTGCCTTGAAATGCACAGCAAAGCGCTGCGCAAAGCTGGCGTGGAGCAAGCCCGTCTGGATGCGCTGGCGGGTTGGCGTGTGAGTCACCATTTCAGCGAACGAGAACGTGCGGCACTGGCATGGGCCGAGTCCGTCACTCATGTCGCCAGTAGCCATGCCGAAGACGATGTTTATCTGCCACTGCTTGACCATTTTAGTGCCAAAGAAATAAGCGACCTGACCTTCGCAATCAGCCTGATGAACTGCTTTAACCGCCTGGCTGTGGGTATGCGTATGTAATTACGCACCGCCGGATGGCGGCATAAATGCCTTATCCGGCCTACGATACGCTCTCCTTGCGGTTGGAAAACGCATGTCATTATGCGCCGCCGGATGGCGGCATAAATGCCTTATCCGGCCTACGATGCGCTCTCCTTGCCGTTGGAAAACGCATGTCATTATGCGCCGTCGGATGGCGGCATAAATGCCTTGTCCGGCCTACGATGCGCTCTCCTTGCTGTTGGAAAACGCATGTCATTATGCACCGTCGGATGGCGGCATAAATGCCTTATCTGGTCTACGATTCGCTCTCCTTGCCGTTGGAAAACGCATGTCATTACGCACCGCCGGATGGCGGCATAAATGCCTTATCCGGCCTACGATGCGCTCTCCTTGCCGTTGGAAAACGCATGTCATTATGCGCCGCCGGATGGCGGCATAAATGCCTTATCTGGTCAGGGATGTACTCTCCTGTAGGCCGAATAAGACGCAACGCGTCGCCATCCGGCAACTTGTTATAATATATATCCCGTTCCCGCTCCGCTCATCACCCAAGGTATCATCAATCTAAAATTCCCATATCTTGTATGGTTGAATCTTCTTTCATCTACATCTAGTATCTTCTCTATCAACACACACAAGCCGATGTCCATTATGCATCGCTCATTTACCCTTAAATGGAAATACGAATCATGCGTATTATTATTTACACTCGTAATAACTGTGTTCAGTGCCACGCCACAAAACGGGCGATGGAAAGCCGTGGTTTTGACGTTGAGATGGTGAATGTCGATTTGCAGCCTGAACTGGCAGATACCCTGCGCGAGCAAGGTTTTCGTCAGTTGCCTGTCGTGGTGGCAGGTGAAACCCGTTGGTCAGGATTTCGCCCGGACATGATCAACCGCCTGCGCCCGGAACCCCGCGTGGTCAGCGCATGACGACCCTCGTCTACTTCTCCAGCAGCTCCGAAAATACGCACCGCTTTATGCTGCGTCTGGCGCTGCCCGCCATCCGCATTCCACTGAATGAACGCGAGAGGATCCGGGTAGACGAGCCTTACATTTTAATCGTGCCGTCTTACGGCGGCGGCGGTACGGCAGGCGCAGTCCCGCGTCAGGTGATCCGCTTTTTAAACGATCCTCATAACCGGGCATTAATCCGTGGCGTGATCGCATCTGGCAATCGCAATTTCGGCGAGGCCTATGGGCGTGCGGGTGAGGTCGTCTCGCAAAAATGCGGCGTGCCATGGCTCTATCGTTTTGAGCTGATGGGTACGCAAAGCGATATCGAAAACGTTCGAAAAGGAGTGAGCGAATTTTGGCAACGACAACCGCAGAACGCGTAATCCAGCCAGCACTGGATTATCACGCCCTGAACGCCATGCTAAATCTGTACGATAAAGCCGGGCGGATTCAGTTCGATAAAGATCATCAGGCGGTGGAAGCTTTTTTTGCTACCCACGTCCGTCCTCATTCGGTGGTCTTTGCCAGTCAGCAGGAACGCCTGGACACGCTGATTCGTGAAGGCTATTACGACGAAAGCGTTTTAGCCCGCTACGATCGCGCGTTCGTGGTGAAGCTGTTTGCCCACGCCCATGCCAGCGGATTCCGCTTTCAGACATTCCTCGGCGCATGGAAGTACTACACCAGCTATACACTGAAAACCTTTGACGGCAAACGCTACCTTGAAGATTTCGAGGATCGCGTGACGATGGTGGCACTCACCCTGGCACAGGGTGACGAGGCGCTCGCCATGCAGCTCACTGATGAAATGCTCTCGGGTCGTTTTCAACCCGCCACGCCAACCTTCTTAAACTGCGGCAAACAACAGCGTGGGGAGCTGGTTTCCTGCTTCCTGCTACGCATTGAAGACAACATGGAGTCCATCGGCCGGGCGGTAAACTCAGCGCTGCAGCTTTCCAAACGCGGTGGCGGCGTGGCGTTTTTACTTTCGAATCTGCGCGAGGCCGGAGCGCCTATTAAGCGTATTGAAAACCAGTCTTCCGGCGTGATCCCGATAATGAAAATGCTGGAAGATGCCTTTTCTTATGCTAATCAGTTGGGCGCACGTCAGGGCGCGGGCGCAGTGTATCTGCACGCGCACCATCCCGATATTTTACGTTTTCTCGATACCAAACGTGAAAATGCCGATGAAAAAATCCGCATCAAAACGCTCTCGCTCGGTGTGGTGATCCCGGATATCACCTTCCAGTTGGCCAAAGAAAATGCGCAGATGGCGCTGTTTTCACCGTATGACGTAGAACGCCTTTACGGCAAACCATTCGGTGATATCGCCGTGAGCGAGCGCTATGACGAACTGGTTGCCGACACGCGTGTGCGCAAAACATACATTCATGCCCGCGACTTCTTCCAGCGACTGGCAGAGATTCAGTTTGAGTCTGGCTACCCCTACATTATGTTTGAAGATACGGTGAACCGTGCGAATCCGATTGCCGGTCGCATCAATATGAGCAACCTGTGCTCGGAGATTTTACAGGTCAACAGTCCATCAACCTATGATGAGGCACTGGGCTATACGCAGGTAGGGCATGATATTTCCTGCAATCTTGGATCGCTGAACATTGCCCATACCATGGATTCACCTGACTTTGCTCGTACCGTTGAAACGGCCGTGCGCGGCTTAACCGCCGTCTCGGACATGAGCCATATCCGAAGTGTTCCTTCCATTGAAGCCGGGAACAGTGCGTCACACGCCATTGGTCTCGGGCAGATGAACCTGCATGGTTATCTGGCGCGGGAAGGAATCGCCTATGGTTCGCCGGAAGGGCTGGATTTTACCAATCTCTATTTTTACACCATCACCTGGCATGCGTTGAATACGTCAATGAAACTGGCCCGTGAACGCGGTACATCTTTTGCCGGATTTAGTCAGTCACGCTATGCCAACGGCGAGTACTTTACCCAGTATTTGCAGGGAGACTGGCAGCCTAAAACAGAGAAGGTCCGCGCACTGTTTGCCACAAGCGGCATTACGTTGCCAACCCGGGAGATGTGGCAGCTGCTGCGGGATGATGTGATGCGCTACGGCATCTATAACCAGAATTTACAGGCCGTTCCGCCGACCGGCTCAATCTCCTATATCAACCACGCGACCTCAAGCATTCACCCGATTGTATCGAAAGTGGAAATTCGTAAAGAGGGTAAAACCGGGCGCGTTTACTACCCTGCCCCGTTTATGACCAACGAGAATTTGGCCCTGTATCAGGATGCCTACGAGATTGGCCCACAAAAGATCATTGATACCTATGCCGAGGCGACACGGCATGTCGATCAGGGACTCTCACTGACGCTCTTTTTCCCCGATACCGCTACCACCCGAGATATCAACAAGGCACAGATCTACGCCTGGCGTAAGGGTATCAAATCGTTGTACTACATACGGTTACGCCAGTTGGCGCTGGAAGGAACCGAAATTGAGGGTTGCGTGTCATGCGCACTGTAAGGAGAACAGAATGAAACTATCTCGCGTCAGCGCCATCAACTGGAACAAGATTGAAGATGATAAAGACCTTGAGGTATGGAATCGCCTGACCAGTAACTTCTGGCTACCAGAAAAAGTCCCGCTTTCCAATGATATTCCGGCATGGCAAACGTTGAGCGCTGCCGAGCAGCAGCTCACTATCCGCGTATTTACCGGCCTGACGCTGCTCGACACGATTCAGAATATCGCCGGCGCCCCCGCGCTAATGGCGGATTCAATCACGCCACATGAAGAGGCGGTACTGTCGAATATCAGCTTTATGGAAGCCGTGCACGCGCGCTCCTACAGTTCTATTTTTTCCACGCTTTGTCAGACCAAAGATGTGGACGCGGCTTACTTCTGGAGTGAGAAAAATTCTCCGCTCCAGCACAAGGCACAGATAATTCTGACGCATTACGCCAGCGAGGAACCGCTGAAAAAGAAAATAGCCAGCGTATTTCTGGAATCCTTCCTGTTCTATTCCGGCTTCTGGCTACCGATGTATTTCTCCAGCCGCGGCAAGTTGACGAATACCGCAGACCTTATCCGCCTGATCATTCGTGATGAAGCAGTTCATGGTTATTACATTGGCTATAAATACCAAAAAGGTCTGGAGCACGTTTCACCCTCTACGCGTGACGCGCTACAGAATTATGCCCTCGATCTGTTGATGGAATTATATGACAACGAAGTTCGTTATACGGAGGAACTGTATGCGGAAACCCCGTGGGTGGAAGACGTCAAAGCCTTTCTCTGCTACAACGCCAATAAGGCGCTAATGAATTTAGGTTATGAGGCCCTGTTCCCAGCAGAAATGGCGGATGTGAACCCGGCAATCCTCGCTGCGCTCTCACCCAACGCAAACGAAAACCACGATTTCTTCTCTGGTTCAGGGTCATCTTATGTGATGGGTAAAGCCGTCGAAACAGAAGATGACGACTGGAATTTTTAACGTTTCCTTCCGCGGGAAATACCTTACATTTTCCGCGTTAATATTTTAACGAGATCACATTTTTATCACACAAATATGATTGGGTGATCTACACTCAATATCAGCCGCAATATTCGCCTGTATTTCAACAATTCAGGCGCATTTTCAGTGTCATTTACAAAAAATATCCCTCAAGGCTCATCCGCGCTCAGCCCTTATATCATGGGAAATCCCGCCATCTGACGTTTGGCAATATTCATGCCACAAACAAATTCAGGGTTGTCTCAGATTCTCAGTATGTTAGGGTAGAAAAAGGTCACTATTTCCATCAGGTAATATATCGATATAAACAAATAACAGGAATCATTCTATTGCATGGCAATTAAATTAGAAGTTAAAAATCTCTATAAGATATTTGGCGAGCATCCACAGAGAGCGTTCAAATATATTGAAAAAGGACTTTCAAAAGAGCAAATTCTGGATAAAACAGGGCTATCGCTTGGCGTTAAAGACGCCAGTCTGGCCATTGAAGAAGGCGAGATATTTGTCATCATGGGATTATCTGGTTCGGGTAAATCCACAATGGTACGCCTTCTCAATCGCCTGATTGAACCCACCCGCGGACAGGTATTGATAGACGGCGTAGACATTGCCCGAATCTCCGATGCCGAGCTTCGCGAGGTGCGCAGAAAAAAGATTGCGATGGTCTTCCAGTCCTTTGCCCTGATGCCGCACATGACGGTGTTGGACAATACGGCGTTCGGTATGGAATTAGCCGGTGTTAGCGCGGATGAACGTCGTGAAAAAGCGCTGGATGCGTTACGTCAGGTCGGTCTGGAGAATTACGCGCACGGCTACCCGGATGAACTTTCCGGCGGAATGCGCCAGCGCGTGGGTCTCGCCCGCGCATTAGCCATCAATCCCGATATCTTATTAATGGATGAAGCCTTCTCTGCGCTCGATCCGTTAATTCGCACCGAAATGCAGGATGAACTGGTAAAACTCCAGGCGAAGCATCAGCGTACCGTGGTCTTTATTTCCCACGATCTTGACGAAGCGATGCGTATTGGCGACAGAATTGCCATTATGCAAAACGGTGAAGTGGTACAGGTCGGTACACCGGATGAAATCCTGAATAACCCGGCGAATGATTATGTGCGTACCTTCTTCCGTGGCGTAGATATTAGTCAGGTCTTTAGCGCTAAAGATATATCCCGTCGTAGCCCTGAAGGGCTAATTCGTAAAACGCCAGGCGTCGGCCCCCGTTCGGCCCTGCAATTACTGCAGGACAAAGATCGCGAATATGGTTACGTGATTGAACGCGGCAATAAATTCGTCGGTGTGGTGTCGATCGATTCATTAAAAACCGCATTAAGCCAGGCACAAGGTATTGATGCGGCATTAATCAACGAGCCGCTAGCCGTGGATGCACAAACGCCTCTTAGCGAGTTACTTTCTCATGTCGGTCAGGCCCCGTGTGCGGTGCCGGTTGTCGATGAGGAACAACAGTATGTGGGCATCATTTCAAAACGCATGCTGCTACAGGCTTTAGATCGCGAGGGGGCAAACAATGGCTGATCAAACCAATCCGTGGGATACCGCACCTGCGGCCGATAGCGCCGCGCAATCTGCTGATGCCTGGGGGACACCCGCAGGCGCACCTGCCGACGGCGCTAACGCAGACTGGCTAACCAGTGCACCTGCACCGGCACCAGAGCATTTCAATATTATGGATCCATTCCATAAAACGCTGATCCCGCTGGATAGCTGGGTCACCGAAGGGATCGATTGGGTGGTCACCCATTTCCGTCCTGTCTTCCAGGGCATTCGAGTCCCGGTGGATTACATACTCAATGGCTTCCAGCAACTCCTGCTGGGTATGCCTGCGCCGGTGGCCATTATCCTGTTCGCCCTGATCGCCTGGCAAATTTCCGGTATCGGAATGGGCGCAGCCACGCTGATTTCACTGATTGCTATCGGTGCTATCGGTGCCTGGTCGCAGGCCATGATCACCCTGGCGCTGGTGCTAACCGCGTTGCTGTTCTGCGTGGTGATCGGCTTGCCAATGGGGATCTGGCTGGCGCGCAGCCCGCGTGCGGCGAAGATTGTCCGACCACTGCTGGATGCCATGCAGACCACCCCCGCGTTCGTCTATCTGGTGCCGATCGTCATGCTGTTCGGTATTGGCAACGTCCCCGGCGTAGTGGTGACAATTATCTTCGCCCTGCCACCCATCGTGCGTCTGACCATTCTGGGGATTAATCAGGTCCCGGCCGATCTGATTGAAGCCTCGCGCTCATTTGGTGCCAGCCCGCGTCAGATGCTGTTTAAAGTGCAGTTGCCGCTGGCGATGCCCACCATTATGGCAGGGGTGAACCAGACGCTGATGCTGGCACTCTCCATGGTGGTTATCGCGTCGATGATCGCCGTCGGTGGGTTGGGTCAGATGGTTCTGCGCGGTATCGGTCGTCTGGACATGGGTCTGGCTACCGTTGGCGGTGTGGGGATCGTGATCCTCGCCATCATTCTGGACCGTCTGACGCAGGCCGTAGGCCGCGACTCGCGTAGCCGCGGTAACCGTCGCTGGTACACCACCGGTCCTGTTGGGCTTCTCACCCGCCCTTTCACTAAGTAGTTCACCCGTCGCCCGGTGACACATTGCTTACCGGGCCTACAATTCATTAGCTTACACAAAATCGTTCAAGTTGCATCGCGGCGGCAAACGAATGTATCCCCTGGAGCGTACAAGTAGACGTGACCGGGGGAGCCGGAGTGCAGCCAACTAAGAGGCAGCTTGAAGGATGAAGTGTAATAAGGAACAACGATGCGACATACCGTAATTTTTGCCACAGCGTTTGCCACCCTTGTCTCCACCAGCGCTTTCGCTTCTGACCTGCCGGGCAAAGGCATCACCGTACAGCCAATCCAGAGCACCATCTCTGAAGAATCCTTCCAGACGCAGCTGGTTGCCCGCGCGCTGGAGAAACTGGGTTACACCGTTAACAAAACCAGCGAAGTTGACTACAACGTCGGCTATACCTCTATTGCCTCTGGCGATGCGACGTTTACCGCCGTGAACTGGCAGCCGCTGCATGATGATATGTACGCCGCAGCCGGCGGAGATAAAAAATTCTATCGCGAGGGGGTATTCGTAACAGGCGCTGCACAGGGTTATCTGATCGATAAGAAAACCGCTGAGCAGTACAAAATCACCAATATTGCCCAGCTAAAAGATCCGAAAATCGCCAAAATTTTTGATACTAACGGCGATGGTAAAGCTGACATGATGGGCTGTTCACCGGGCTGGGGTTGTGAAGCAGTGATTAACCATCAGAACAAAGCCTTCGATCTGGAAAAAACAGTCGAGGTCAGCCACGGTAACTATGCAGCAATGATGGCTGACACCATTACCCGCTTTAAAGAAGGCAAACCGATCCTGTACTACACCTGGACACCATACTGGGTCAGTGACGTGATGAAACCGGGCAAAGATGTTGTCTGGCTGCAGGTCCCGTTCTCCTCTCTGCCCGGTGAACAGAAAGATATCGATACCAAACTGCCGAACGGCGCGAACTATGGCTTCCCGGTAAACACCATGCACATTGTCGCCAACAAGGCCTGGGCGGAGAAAAACCCGGCGGCGGCGAAACTGTTTGCCATCATGAAATTACCACTGGCAGATATCAATGCGCAGAACGCAATGATGCATGATGGTAAAGCCTCAGAAGCTGACGTTCAGGGCCACGTTGATGGCTGGATTAAAGCCCACCAGCAGCAGTTCGACGGCTGGGTAAAAGAAGCGCTGGCTGCGCAGAAATAACCCACTCACAGGCCTGATAAGCATAGCGCTCTCAGGCCCAGTAACCAGACCAATGCCGGATGGCGGCGCGATGCGCCTTATCCGGCCTACCCCCCTTCCCACACCGCACAATCCATCACCCAACAAATCAGCAACATTTAATCACTTCCGTTATGATTGTTTTCTGCAACCCATTATTCAGTTGAAAACAATGACCAAACCCACTCACGGGCTTAGCCCGGCACTGATTGTTTTAATGTCTGTGGCGACCGGCCTCGCCGTTGCCAGTAACTATTACGCCCAGCCTCTGCTCGACACCATCGCGCGAAACTTTTCGCTGTCGGCCAGTACTGCGGGCTTTATTGTCACTGCAGCACAGCTTGGCTACGCTGCGGGGCTCCTGTTTCTGGTACCACTTGGCGATATGTTTGAACGCCGGATGCTGATTGTCTCGATGACACTGTTAGCCGCAGGCGGCATGTTGATTACTGCCAGCAGTCAGTCGCTGGGAATGCTGATCCTCGGTACTGCGCTAACCGGGTTGTTCTCAGTTGTCGCACAGATCCTGGTTCCGCTGGCGGCGACGCTCGCCACGCCAGACAAGCGCGGTAAAGTCGTTGGTACGATTATGAGCGGCCTGTTGCTGGGGATTTTGCTGGCGCGAACGGTTGCAGGGTTGCTGGCGAATCTCGGCGGTTGGCGCACCGTGTTTTGGGTGGCCTCAGTATTGATGGCGCTGATGGCGATTGCCCTGTGGCGTGGTTTGCCGAAGATGAAATCAGAGACCCATCTTAACTACCCGCAGCTATTGGGCTCCGTGTTTAGCCTGTTTATCCACGATAAATTACTCCGCACCCGCGCGATGCTGGGCTGCCTGACCTTTGCCAACTTCAGTATCCTCTGGACATCAATGGCATTTTTACTCGCCGCACCGCCGTTTAACTATTCAGAAGGCATGATTGGTCTGTTCGGGCTGGCAGGTGCTGCTGGTGCGTTAGGCGCACGTCCGGCGGGCGGTTTTGCCGATAAGGGTAAATCGCATCTCACGACTACCGCAGGCCTGCTGTTACTGTTGCTCTCCTGGCTGGCTATCTGGCTCGGACATACTTCAGTGCCGATGCTGATTATCGGTATCCTGGTACTGGATCTGACTGTTCAGGGGGTACATATCACCAACCAGACCGTTATCTATCGCATTCACCCGGACGCACGTAATCGTCTGACTGCCGGGTACATGACCAGCTATTTCATTGGTGGTGCGGCAGGTTCTCTGATTTCAGCTTCAGCCTGGCAGCATGCCGGCTGGGCTGGCGTTTGTCTGGCAGGTGTGACCGTTGCCGTACTCAACCTGCTGGTCTGGTGGCGAGGTTTTCACCGCCAAGAAGCCGCAAATTAAGCGTATAACGTCTGTTTACCTTTGATTGGGCTCCTCAGGGTGTTAAGGAGCCCATCAGTCTGCTAAGGTTATAACGCATTGAGCCAGGTTATTTTAATTTCGGTAATGAAGCCTATAATCCTATGGAAAGCCCTGTTCCCCAGTCTGAATTCCGTTCTGCTACGTTAACTGAAGGATTCAAAGACAGCCTACCGATAGTTATCAGTTATATTCCGGTCGCATTTGCATTTGGTATGAATGCGACTCGCCTGGGCTTTACTCCCGTTGAAAGCGTTTTTTTCTCCTGCATCATTTACGCCGGTGCCAGCCAGTTTGTCATCACAACCATGCTCGCCGCAGGCAGCTCACTGTGGGTCGCGGCTTTGACCGTCATGGCGATGGATGTTCGCCACGTTTTGTATGGCCCATCTCTACGTAGCCGTATCGCCCGACAGCTGAGCAGACCAAAAAGCGCGCTATGGGCCTTTGGCCTCACCGACGAAGTCTTTGCCGCTGCAACGGCGAAGCTGGTACGGGATAATCGGCGCTGGAGTGAAAACTGGATGATCGGCATCGCGCTATGCTCCTGGGCTTCCTGGGTACTTGGCACAGTTATCGGCGCATTTTCCGGCACTGGCTTACTGAAGGGTTTCCCGGCGGTAGAAGCGGCGCTGGGGTTTATGCTCCCGGCGCTGTTTATGAGTTTTCTGCTGGCCTCTTTCCAGCGTAAGCAAACGCTATGCGTCACGGCGGCATTAGCCGGTGCACTGGCTGGCGTGATGCTGTTTTCCATTCCGGCAGCCATCCTGGCAGGCATAGCCTGCGGATGCCTGACTGCGCTCATTCAGTCGTTCTGGCAGGGGGGTCCTGATGAGCTATGAGGTTCTGCTGCTCGGTCTGCTGGTCGGCTGCGTCAATTACTGTTTTCGCTATTTACCACTGCGTCTGCGAATGGGGAACGTGCGCCCGACAAAACGCGGAGCCACTGGAATATTACTCGACACCATCGGTATTGCATCAATTTGCGCCCTGCTGGTGGTGTCTACCGCGCCAGAAGTGATGCACGACGCTCGTCGTTTTGTACCTACGCTGGTGGGGTTTGTGGTACTGGGTGCAAGCTTCTATAAGACCCGCAGCATTATCATTCCGACCTTACTGAGTGCTCTGGGCTATGGATTAGCCTGGAAAATGCTGTTTGTCTTATAGATGAAAATAATCATTTTAAATAAATAATACATTTACTT
>NZ_JANEWM010000054.1:0-31970 GCF_028069825.1 Citrobacter sp. Igbk 14 | reverse complement strand
ATCTTCAACCACTAAATAAGAGATAACCAACTATGAACAATATACTTTTAATGAAATGCTATGCTCTCGAAAAGGCAACATGGCTTAATAAAGAAGGTTTTAATAAAGGGTTACTGCACGATCGTCAGGAATTAGACTTTATTTTGCCCGCGGAGACCATCCTTCGCGTCAGGCAGCCCGACATCAGTAATGGTTCTGCTACCTTGCGTCTATTATGCAATGACTCTGCTGTTGAAAAAACATTAACATTGAAAACTGAATGGCAAGAGATCAGCGCTACTGTTGATACCGTTCCTTTCATTGATACGCTATACATGGAAAATGTTTCTGATTACGACGTTGAATTTGAAACACCAGAAAAATTCCAGACATTGCCTTTTTTTGACAAAAATAGTGATTCTGCTTTATTTTTTTCTTCATGGTTAGAGACCAACGCCCCCTATGCGCTTATCGATACTGGCAGTGCCAAACTATTAGTTCCCTTTGCCGACATGGATAATCTCCAGAATGTAAATACCGACAATGGCATTTACGGACTATTGGACTATTATGAAAAAATTTTTGCATTCTATAATGATTTAGCCGGACTTAGTTTTACGCCAGTAAATTCTCTCAATCAGAACATTGCCAATAAGTATTTCATTAAGGCAGATAAAAACGGTGTGGGTTCCGCCTATTTCAACACCTACTGGTGTGCAGAGACCTCATCAACCATCGCGCAAGGCTGGATTGATAATGTTGAAAACCAATGGACTGTGCTGCATGAAATTGCCCATGGATATCAGGGCAATTTTATGAATGACTCTCGCTTCTCCGCTGGAGAGGTTTGGAATAATATATATGGTGCATGGTTTCAGCAAGTTATGTTGGGCAATAAAAATGAACTGTATACCGATGGATGGTTATATAACGATGGAAACAGAGGTTACACTGAGGATAATTTCCGAAATAATATCTATAACCAAACACCGGTGAATCAGTGGAATCCACATCAAAGATTATTATTATTGATGCTAATGCAATTCAAATCCTCGATGAAAAATTTTGTGCTATTTAATGATAGTTACCGGGCATTGGCAAACAGCGAAAATTTCTCCGCATCAGATCATCACATCCTGGATATGCTTGCAGAGGCAAGCGCCTCTGCCGCAGGATATGATATGACCCCCTATATTGATTTGTGTGGTGTTGAACTTGATGATATCACCCGAGAACGTATTCAGACTCTGGAAACCAAACCGGTTTATCCACTCTTTGATCTCCTGCCTGAAGCGGAATGGGACAACGCGCAGCAAGCAATGGGGCTACAAACGTCTGTTTGGTTGGTTGATAATGCAGAGTTGTCTGTCTTAAACAAAAAAGGCAATGTTACCTTTGATATCATCATTGATAATTTAGCTCAAATTTATGGACGTGATCTCAAAATAATTGATCATTGTGGCAATGATATTACGGTCAGAATTACTAATACTACATTAGAACAGCAATATTTACCCATTGGGGTTTATCAACTTATTCTGCCAAAAGGAAAATCTCAAAAATATACTACTGATCAAAACTGGTTTGTGGTACGTGAAGGCGAAAATAATGTAACGATTAATTATACCCCACTAAATGACACCAGCGGTCGTAACGAAGAACTTATTTTCCTGGGGCTTGGCGATGCAAAGTTTGCAACCCTCACTGTTGAGAATGAGAGCAAAACAATCCAACTAAATGTCACCAGTTCCGCGCCACATTCTTACTATGGCAGTGACATTTATGCGAGCGTCACCATTTTCTCAGCGACTGGCGAGGAAATTTTCAATCGTGATATGCCAGGACAAAATTGTCCAATTACCTATGATGAAATTCCTTTTGAAGATGGGTATCTCATCGAGGTTTATCATGCCGAATGTGGGAAGCGTTTATATAGCCTACCAAATTATCTTGATCTGGTTGTGCACAATGAAAAAATCAATAACTTCAGGATTGATAAAACAGGATTATTTAATACCGCACTAAACAATGACCCGGATGAGGATCTCCGTTCTATTATTGCTGAGTCAGCAGAAAAGCTACGCGTTGAGTCACTTATTTATACTCTACCAGAAAGCGCAGAAAAAATCAGTATCTGGCTAATGATTAACAAATTCACTGGCGAGGAGCGTGATTTATTATTGCTTGAATATGCAGATGTCATCCCATTAGATAATAGTGAACCCGACATCCTGACAGGGAGTATTATTCATCTTGAATTACGCGGATTGGGTGACGCCGAATTTTCCGAAGTTACTATCGATAACAGTAATTACTTGATGACGGTAAATACTAAATCAGTAATACCACACAATTATTATCCGGAAACCTACGCATGGATACGTGTGTGGAATGAAAATGGGATTGAAATGTACAACCGAAATTATGATGGCTCAATCCGATATCCGACTACAACAGAAAACATTCCATTACGCAATGGCTATGTTATCGACATCCTTCATTATGAACCATTCAGATGCGTAGCTTCAAACGTTATGCAAAATACAGATTTTCAACTTGCACAGGATAATACATGGGAAGTCATTAGTTCAGGGCTACAAGATTACCAACACCCGACTTCCAGTGATCCGAAGGCGACAATACGAGGTAATAAATTTCTCTGGAAGCTACTGGGATATTACGATGTACAGTTTGCCAGTATTGATATGGATCTGGTGAATAACCAGGTTGTTTACTCAACAGAGGCCACCACGCCACACAGCATATATGGCGAAGATCTCTATGCAGAGGTCAACATTATCGATAACAATGGTTTTCTCGTTTATCATCAGGAAATACAAAGTAAAGTCCTGCTGGAGAAATACACGAACACTATGACACTGGAAAAAGGATATACTATTGAGGTTTATCATGCAGAAGCATATAAACGCTCGGTTATTCTCAACACCGAGACCGAGCAAAAGTATCCCCAAAAGAAAAAAGTAGTTTATCAGGTTATTGAAAAAGGACTGCTTTTAATTTCTGAAGAGTAACCCGTAGCTCAAAACCACCTCGCTGTGAGGTGGTTTAATGTCTCAATGCTGCTCATCCAGCTGCAACGCCACATACAGTAGCAGTCTGTCGTCAAAATTCCCCAAATCCAGCCCGGTCAGTTCTGAAATACGATTCAGGCGATACTCCAGCGTATTACGATGAATAAACAATGCCTTTGAGGTCGCCAGCGGCTGAACGTTATGCCGAAACCATGCCGCTAATGTCCGGCGCAGCAAGCCGTTGTTATCCATCGCTTTCAGTCGTACCAACGGACGGGCCAACTCATTAGCCTGCCAACCGCCACGCAGGCTGTCTAACAGCACGGGCAGCATCAAATCCTGGTAAAAATAGCTGCGGCTTTCCGGCATGCGCTGCTTACCAACCATCATGGTCGTACGCGCGGTGCGATACGAGCGGGCAATGCTGCCCGGCCCGGTAAAATAGTTACCCAGCGATACGCGAAAGCGTAGCTGTCCGTTCTCTTTCATACGGGCGATCAGCTGTTCAACACGCTTGCGATGATCTTCTGCATCCCAGCGGCCAAACTGATTCAGCGCGGGTTTCAGAACGACCATCTCAGTCAGTGAAACAATCGCAATCAGGTTATTTCGCTCTGGTGTCGTCAACGCATTTTGTAATTGCTGTAGTTCAGCCATGGCGCTGTCTACACCAAGCTGACCACTGTCGACCTCCACCACTGCTACCACACGTGGTTGGTTCAGATCTATTCCTAGGCGCTGCGCCCATTCCACCAGCGCCGGGGTGTTCTCTTCAGCCTGAATCAGGTTCATCACCAGTTCTTCGCGCAGACGACTGTCCTGAGCGAGCAGATGCATCAAACGCGACTGCTCCAGCATCATTTCGGCGGTCATACACACCAGTTCACCATACTTACGCAAATGCTCCGGCTCGCCGGTTAAACCAATAACGCCAACAATTTCGCCTTCAAGCCGCAGCGGCAGGTTTATTCCCTGTCGCACGCCGTGCAGATGTCGTGCTACCGCATCATCAATATCGACGACCCGGCCCTGTGAGAGCACCAGCAGCGCACCTTCGTGCAATTCACCAATACGTTCGCGATCGCCACTGCCAATGATCCGCCCACGGGCATCCATTACGTTGATATTGGTATCAATGATGCGCATCGTGCGCGCCACG
Source organism: Citrobacter sp. Igbk 14 (assembly GCF_028069825.1). NCBI lineage: Bacteria > Pseudomonadati > Pseudomonadota > Gammaproteobacteria > Enterobacterales > Enterobacteriaceae > Citrobacter > Citrobacter sp. Igbk 14. The sequence goes on along the minus strand of NZ_JANEWM010000054.1, from coordinate 27,800 downwards.
ATATCCTGCGCCATTTTGGTATCGAGATGCCAGCCAGCCATAAAGCCCTCCTGTGAGCAGTGCTCAAGCATAGGGAAGAAAACAGGCCGCGACATTGTGCAAATGCACAAAGCAGAAGAAAGAAGTATGGAGTTGTGGTAGGTATCACAAAAAGAAACCCCTTCCCTGATATGGGAAGGGGTTCAGAGGGATTACTGCATCAACAGATAGATAGAGCTGTCACCACGCTGAATGTTCAGCGCCAGAACAGCTGGTTTACTGTCGAGAATTTTGCGCAGTTCCGCGATGTTTTTCACCGGTTGCTGGTTAGCACCAATGATGACATCCCCTTTCTTCAGGCCAATCTGTGCCGCCGGCGAATTCGGTTTCACATCGCTTACCACGACACCTTTGTCCTGGCCTTTGTTGCTCATATCCGCACCTTCAATGCCTTTGAAGATAGAGCTGGAATCAACCTGAGTCTGGCTGCTCTGCTGCAGTTCCAGGTTCACCGTTACCGGCTTACCGTCTCGCAGCAGGCCAAGGTTAATTTTGCTACCCACTGGCATGGTGCCGACCTGCGCACGCAGGGCAGCGAAGCTGCTGATGGGTTTACCGTTCAGTGATGTAATCACGTCACCCGCTTTGATACCGGCTTTCGCTGCAGAAGAGTTCGGCATAACCTGACTGACGAATGCCCCACGCTGGGCATCAACTTTCATCGCTTTCGCCAGCTCAGAGCTCAGCTCAGTCCCCATAATACCCAGCTCACCGCGTTTAACCTGGCCGAACTCAACCATCTGCGAAGTCAGGTTTTTCACCATGTTGCTTGGGATAGCAAAACCGATACCGATGTTGCCACCGTCCGGCGCGAGGATCGCGGTGTTAATCCCGATCAACTCACCATTCAGGTTAACCAACGCACCACCAGAGTTACCGCGGTTGATCGCCGCATCCGTCTGGATAAAGTTCTCGTAGTTTTCGGCATTCAGGCCACTACGCCCCAGTGCGGAAACGATACCTGAAGTCACCGTTTCACCAAGGCCAAACGGGTTACCAATCGCTACAGTGTAATCACCCACGCGCAGCGCATCAGAATCTGCTAGCTTAATTGCCGTCAGATTTTTCGGGTCCTGGATTTGGATCAGTGCGATATCAGAGCGCGGATCTTTTCCGACGATCTTCGCGTCAAACTTACGACCATCGCTCAGTTGAACCTTGATCACCGTGGCGTTATCGACCACGTGGTTGTTGGTCACAACATATCCTTTCGCGGCATCAATGATGACGCCAGACCCCAGCGCCATAAATTTCTGCTGCTGTCCGCCGCCGTTGTCAGCACCCGGAGCGCCACCCTGACAGAACGGTGAGCTCTGGAACGGAGAACCGTCCTGGCAGAACGGAGAGTTATCACCGAAGAACTGCTGGAAATTACGCGGCATACGCGGCGTATTGACCGTCGTGCTCCCCTCGACATTAATACTCACCACCGATGGCATCACTTTTTCGAGCATCGGGGCCAGGCTTGGCATCTGTTGGGCAGTTGTTACTGAAGACGCTGTCTCAGCCGCCGTTGCAGACAGGGGGGACAACGCCAAACCTAAACTCAGAGCCAGTGCACTCATTGCTAATGTGGTTTTTTTCATGTGTTTCGTTCTCGATTAACAGGTCACGCAAAATTGCTGTATACCTCAGAGTCGTTTTATAGCGCTAAGTTCCAGAATGAAGTTTAAGGAAAAAGTAAAATTTTATTGTCCGTCTTTACAAATGAGTATTTATTGTTCTACCGCCATCAGCCGTCTATATTCATCCCAGGCATACAAGTCAGTCATCCCGCTGATATAATCCTGAATTAAACGGCAGCGGTAATAATATTCCATAACCGGGAACTCGGCACTACCCGGCAATATTTTACTGACCGCCTCAACATAAGCAAGACGATGGCGGGTAGACAACTTTTGAAATAATCGAGATTCGATAGGGAACTGTTTTAATCTTTCGTGTTCAACCAGCTCGCTAAAGTCGGATAATGACATTTTTAACAGTGGCTGGTAGATTTCCAGAAGCCCACTGATAACCCGATAGCCTTGCAATTCCAGTTGCTCCACATCTGGATGGCTAAACACATGTTTTACCGCTACATTTTTATAAACCCCAAGCAACTGACTGAAGCTACTGGCATCTTCTAATAAAGCGTGGTTAAAACTCCCCTCAAAAATTTGCGGTAAATTATCAATAAAACGCTGAGCGGCGTACGGTACCAGTTTATTCAGCGTGTTAACGCGTAAATACATAAAGAACTGATCTTCCGTACTGCGACTTAATGTATTTGAGCGAGATTTCTCCCAGGCGTTCTCAACAACCTGGCTAAACAGGGAACCTTTTTCATGATGCCCCCACGCCTCATACAGATGGTGATAAAGCTGCTCAACGCTGAAGATTCTTTTCTCAACAGCATCCTCCAGGTCAGCCACACAATAAGAGATATCGTCCGCTGCTTCCATAATCCAAGTTAATGGAAAGCGACTGTAAGGTGCTAAGGATAATTCTTTACGTAACCGCTCAATATACGGTTCCTCAGAAAGGTAATATCCCGGTTTCTTCATTAAATAGTTATGCGTCGCCGGCGTACCTCCACGCCACCATGCCGGGCGCGTATATTTTAAAATCCCCCCCACCTGCGACCAGGTCAGGTTCATACGCATCAGGGTATGCACCAGCCGAATGCCCTGCGCATTGCCTTCAAAATGGCACAGGTCCTGACGTACCTTGCGGCGAATATCATTGAGCGACTCTTCACCTTCACGCAAACGTAACGCAGGCACCTGGCAGCGATCGTCGCTTAAGGGCTGGCTTTCAGCATCAGCCGGATAGAGTCGCTGGCGAAACCAGTCATTAATTGCTGCCTCGCCAAAGTGACCAAACGGCGGATTGCCGATGTCATGCATCAGGCAGGACATTTCGACGATGCTTTCAAAGGGACCGGTCAACTCATCCAGGCCGTACTGCTCCAACAATTTTTGCTCTTTCAGTCGACTGAGGATCTCTTTGGCGATATAACGCCCTACCTGCTGAACTTCCATCGAGTGCGTCAGGCGCGTACGCACCGCCGCATTACGCTCCAACGGAAAGACCTGGGTTTTTTGCTGCAGTCGGCGAATAGCCGGAGAATTGATAATACGTCCACGGTCGCTTTCGAAAATGCGCAGGATCTCATGCTCAGATTTCACGCCCTGCGGCGAACGGTAACGACGATGCCAGTTTATTTTTTTTCGGAAATCGATCTGTGCCATGTCCTCTCCCGCCTGAGAAATGCGCTACCCCTTAAGCGCATGATAGACTATGCCCTCAAATCTGGCTTATCGCGAGTAAATCTATGAAAATCGGCATCATTGGTGCAATGGAAGAAGAAGTTACGCTGCTGCGTGACAAAATCGAAAACCGTCAGACAATTGCTCTTGGCGGTTGTGAAATTTACACCGGCCAACTGAACGGTACTGAGGTTGCGCTACTGAAATCAGGCATCGGTAAAGTGGCTGCGGCGCTGGGCGCTACGCTGCTGCTTGAACACTGCAAGCCAGATGCCATCATTAATACCGGTTCAGCGGGTGGCCTGGCCTCTACGCTGAAAGTGGGTGATATCGTGGTTTCTGACGAAGCGCGCTATCACGATGCTGACGTCACCGCATTCGGCTATGAATTTGGCCAGCTACCGGGCTGCCCGGCTGGTTTTAAAGCCGACCCGGCACTGATTGCTGCAGCGGAATCCTGCATTGCCGAACTCAATCTGAACGCCGTCCGCGGACTGATCGTCAGCGGCGATGCCTTCATTAACGGCTCCGTTGGCCTGGCAAAAATTAAGCATAACTTCCCACAGGCGATTGCCGTTGAGATGGAAGCAACCGCAATTGCGCACGTGTGCCACAACTTTAACGTGCCGTTTGTTGTCGTTCGCGCTATCTCTGACGTTGCCGATCAGCAGTCCCATCTCAGCTTTGACGAGTTCCTGGTTGTTGCCGCGAAACAGTCAAGCCTGATGGTTGAAACGCTGGTGCAGAAACTGGCGCATGGCTAACTTCATCTCCAGGGCGCTGGTCGCCCTGCTTTTCACTCTTCCGGCGTGGCTTTACGCCGCGCCGCGCGTTATTTCGCTTTCCCCAGCCAACACTGAACTGGCCTTTGCCGCCGGTATTACCCCCGTTGGCGTCAGCAGCTATTCAAACTTCCCGCCCGAGGCCAAAAATATTGAAGAGGTCTCAACCTGGCAAGGCATGAATCTGGAACGTATCGTGGCGCTCAAACCCGATTTGGTTATTGCCTGGCGTGGAGGGAATGCCGAGCGGCAGGTTAATCAACTGACCGCCCTGGGAATTAAGGTCATCTGGGTCGATGCCGTCACCATCGAGCAGGTCGCTAATACATTGCGTCAACTTGCGCCATGGAGCCCCAAGCCTGAACAGGCAAAGCAAGCAGCGCAAACCTTGCTTGATGAGTATGCTTTACTAAAGTCTCAGTATGCCAACAAACCGAAAAAACGTGTGTTTCTCCAGTTTGGCGCAAATCCTCTGTTTACCAGTGGAAAAGGTTCCATTCAAAACCAGGTTCTTGAGGTATGTGGTGGAGAAAACATCTTTTCCGGCAGCCGGGTTCCATGGCCGCAGGTCAGCCGCGAACAGGTTCTGGCAAGAGCCCCTCAGGCAATTGTTGCTACCGGCGGTTCGGGCGAAATTCTTAAAATTGAGCAATACTGGGGAAATCAGCTAAAAATACCGATTATTACTCTTGATAGTGACTGGTTTGAACGCGCGAGCCCGCGTATTATCCTCGCCGCAAAACAACTCTGTAATGCGCTTTCACAAGTAAATTAGCGCCTGCCCCCACCAGGTTTGTTGTGAGGATTTAAAGATGCTCGTCTATTGGCTGGATATTGTCGGTACCGCGGTATTTGCTATCTCTGGCGTATTACTTGCCGGAAAACTGCGTATGGACCCCTTCGGCGTTCTGGTCTTAGGCGTGGTAACCGCCGTCGGTGGCGGTACGATCCGTGATATGGCACTGGATCACGGCCCCGTATTCTGGGTTAAAGATCCCACCGATCTGGTGGTGGCGATGATCACCAGTATGTTGACGATCGTGCTGGTACGTCAGCCAAGACGCTTACCGAAATGGATCCTTCCGGTGCTGGATGCCGTAGGTCTGGCGGTGTTCGTGGGTATTGGTGTGAATAAAGCATTTCTCGCAGGAACCGGACCACTGGTAGCAATTTGTATGGGGGTCATTACCGGTGTTGGCGGTGGAATTATTCGCGATGTGTTAGCACGTGAAGTGCCGATGATTTTGCGCACCGAAATCTACGCTACAGCATGCATCATTGGCGGCATCGTCCACGCCACCGCGTTTTATACCTTCAATGTGTCGCTGGAAAACGCCAGTATGATGGGGATGGTCGTTACCCTGCTGATTCGGCTTGCCGCCATTCGTTGGCATTTGAAATTGCCGACGTTTGCGCTGGATGATAACGGGCGTTGATGTGACGATGCAGAACATGTAGGCCGGATAAGGCGTTTACGCCGCCATCCGGCACATTGCCCGGTGACGCTACGCTTACCGGGCCTACACCATCAGACCATCGGTATTACAGACAGCAATCAGATGCTGAAAGAGGAACCACACCCGCAGGTGCTTTTGGCGTTCGGGTTAGTCACAACAAAGCGAGAACCTTCCAGACCTTCGGTGTAATCAACCGCACCGCCTACCAGATACTGCAGGCTCATCGGATCAACCACCAGACCAACACCTTGCTTCTCAATGGTCATATCACCATCGTTTACCTGATCATCAAAGGTAAAACCGTACTGGAAACCGCTGCAACCACCGCCGGTGATATACACGCGTAATTTCAGATTTGGGTTATCTTCATCTGCGATCAGGCTTTTTACTTTATTGGCTGCTGCTTCAGTAAATTGCAGTGGCAGCGCTACGTCATCACTCATATTTTGCTCCAAACGACATTGGCAATTGGGCAAATTATAACCCAATGGTTGAGGCCATTATCTAATACCCTGGTATTTCGTTCAAGTATTCTCGCCCGTGGCGGTACTCTGGCTTTTTGCCGCCTGCTCCGCTTCCTGTTTTGCCAGTGTGCGGGCAAGGATAGTCGAGTATAGCGGTTTTCCACCCATAAACTGGGCTAATAGTGTTGCGCCAAGACAGGTAATAATCATTGGCAAAATGAGCTGATAGTTATCCGTCATTTCCAGCACCAGCACAATGCCCGTTAACGGCGCACGCACTGAAGCGGCCAGCAATGCCCCCATCCCGGCAATAGCAAACGTCCCCGCCTCCAGATGATACTGCGGAAAAGAAGCCGCTGCAGCCATGCCAAATGCCGTTCCCAGCAATGTGCCTAATGCCAGCATCGGGGCAAATATCCCACCAGGCGCGCCGGATGAGAAGCACAGCAGCGTGGTGATGACCCTGGCGATAAAGATAAACAGCAGAAGACCCACACTGAAATTGCCCGCAGCAGCAATCGGGATCAGATTAAATCCACCGCCTGCCGCTTCAGGTTGAATCAAACCGAGGATCCCGCACAGACCGCCGATCACGCCACCCATCAGCACCCATTTTTTAATTTCACCGCCGTGGAAGCGCTGAAACATATCCTGGGTACGCAACACCATGGTATTGAACAACGGCCCGACGCAACCAAAAATAATCCCAAGGATGAGGTACAACCACAGCGTATTAACCGGCGCATTGGAGAGTTTCCCGACCTCAATAATCGGGGCCTCGCCGTTGAAAATACGAAACACAATGCTCGACATAATCACGCCGGTAAATACGGCTTTGATCGACACGAGGTTATAACGAAACTGTGGTCGCATCTCTTCAATAATGAACAGAATGCCGGCCAAAGGCGCATTAAACGCGGCCGACAGACCCGCAGCCGCACCGGTTGCCAGTAAGGTGTGTCGCGCTTCGGCGCTACGCATGCGGAAAATATCCAGCACCATGCGCCCGATATTGCCACCAATTTGCACCGTTGGCCCTTCCCGGCCGAGCACCATCCCGGCACCCAGCGTCCCCATACCACCGATAAATTTTACCGGCAGCACACGCCACCAGCGCACAGGTCGCAATTCTTCCAATGCGCCTTCAATCTCAGGGATCCCCGAACCACCTGCTTCCGGGGCAAATTTACGCACCAGAAAATAACCCACCATCGCCAACAGTGCAGAAAGAATAAACGCCAGCGGCCACAGCAGAATGGCATGGTCCGCAACCTGAGCCAGCGCGCCGATGCGCTGATTCTGCACCCAGGTCACCGCTTTCTCAAAGGCCACGCCCACAAGTCCCGTCACGGTACCCACCACGGCGGCCATAAAGAGGATCGCCAACGGCGTTTTGTCTCGTTCCAGGAGTCGACGGATTTGATCCCTGCGGCGTAAACGCACAATTTGTTGTGCTTCAAAAGAGGGAGTGTCAGTCTTCATCAGATGATCATTAATTGGTAATACAAATACGGAATCGGCATTCTACTCGCACATTTCACGAAAATCCCCTGCAAATCGTATTGTTTCAAATACGCAAAACTTTCATAACCTTCTCTGAATAACTAGAATAGCGGGCATTTACTTTTTCTACGAACCAGGACCCCATCCATGAGTAAGTCTGAAAACCTCTACAGCGCAGCACGCGAACTTATCCCCGGCGGCGTTAACTCCCCAGTTCGCGCCTTTACTGGCGTGGGTGGTACTCCGCTGTTTATTGAAAAAGCGGACGGCGCATATCTGTATGATGTCGATGGTAAAGCCTATATCGATTATGTCGGCTCCTGGGGGCCGATGGTGCTGGGTCATAACCACCCGGCAATTCGCAATGCCGTGATTGAAGCGGCAGAGCGCGGTTTAAGCTTCGGCGCACCGACCGAGATGGAAGTAAAAATGGCGGCGCTGGTCACTGAGCTCGTGCCAACCATGGATATGGTACGTATGGTGAACTCCGGTACCGAAGCGACGATGAGCGCGATCCGTCTGGCGCGCGGTTTTACCGGTCGCGATAAGATCATCAAATTTGAAGGCTGCTACCACGGTCATGCTGACTGCCTGCTGGTCAAAGCCGGTTCCGGCGCATTGACGCTGGGCCAGCCTAACTCCCCGGGGGTTCCGGCAGATTTCGCGAAACATACCCTGACCTGCACCTATAACGATCTTGCCTCAGTACGTGCGGCATTCGAACAGTATCCGCAGGAAATCGCCTGTATTATCGTTGAACCAGTAGCGGGCAACATGAACTGCATCCCGCCACTGCCGGAATTCCTGCCGGGTCTGCGTGCGCTGTGCGATGAGTTTGGCGCACTGTTGATCATCGATGAAGTCATGACCGGTTTCCGCGTCGCACTGGCGGGTGCGCAGGATTATTACGGCGTAGTACCGGATCTGACCTGCCTGGGTAAAATCATCGGTGGCGGCATGCCTGTTGGCGCATTTGGTGGCCGTCGTGATGTGATGGATGCCCTGGCCCCAACCGGACCGGTTTACCAGGCGGGTACGCTGTCCGGAAATCCAATTGCGATGGCGGCAGGATTCGCCTGTCTGAATGAAGTCGCCCAGCCAGGGATTCATGAGACGCTGAACGAACTGACGACACGTCTGGCAGAAGGTATGCTAGAAGCCGCTCAGGAAGCAAATATTCCACTGGTGGTTAACCATGTCGGCGGGATGTTCGGGATTTTCTTCACTGATGCAGAAACCGTAACCTGCTATCAGGACGTGATGTCCTGCGACGTTGAACGCTTTAAGCGCTTCTTCCATATGATGCTGGATGAAGGCGTTTACCTGGCACCGTCCGCCTTTGAAGCAGGCTTTATGTCTGTCGCGCACAGCGAAGACGATATCAATAACACCATCGACGCCGCGCGTCGGGTGTTTGCGAAATTGTAAAAAAGAGAACGTGCAGAAATGTAGGCCGGGTAAGGCGAAGCCGCCACCCGGCTTTTTTATTGCCGGATGTCGACGCAAAGCGTCTTATCCGGCCTACATGAAAGGGGTCAGCCTCAGCGGCTCTGCTTTCTCAGCAGATAGATAAAGTACGGCGCGCCAATAAACGTCGACAGCAGTCCCGCCGGGATCTGATACGGAAACAGCACCATACGCCCGCACCAGTCGGCAAACACCAGCAGCACGCCCCCCGCCAGCGCGGATATCACCATATGCGGCATCGTACGCCGAAAACCTAACATCCGTGCGATATGCGGCGCCATCAGCCCCACAAAGCTCAACGGACCGATTGTCATGGTTGCCGTAGCGGTCAGACCCGCAGCCAACATCAGTAAGCCAACACGCGACGGTGTTAATGCCATACCGACAGCCCGTGCAGTGTCCCCCCCTAACGGTAGAATCGTCAACCAGCGGCGGCACAACGGCGTTATCGCCAGCAGAATGATCATCACAATGCCGGTACGTAAAACCTGTTCGTTGGAAGCGTTATAGGTCGAGCCGGACATCCAGGTCAGAATGCCCGCCATGCGCGGATCGCCGCTTGCCTGCAGCATCATCAGCAACATTGTGAATGCCGTACTGAGCGCCATCCCCGCCAACAGCATCCTGTGCGGAGAGAAACCTCCACGCCCGGCGGCAATCATAATGATTAACAGCGTCACCGCCGCACCGAGACTCCCCGCCGGCAGCAACCAGCCAAACGCATTTCCAGGCACCAGAAACAGCATGAGTACTACGCCGAAGGCCGCACCGGAGCTAATACCCAGCACTTCCGGGCTGGCCATCGGATTACCGGTCAAACGCTGAATAATACAGCCCGCCACAGCCAGCATTACACCAGCTACCAGTGCAGCCAGGATGCGCGGCCAGCGCCAGGGCATCAGTTCATCCAGCATGGCGCCACTGGCCCAGCTCCAGCCGTGGGCATCGCGACCCAATGACAGCGCAACCACAACCGTCAGCAACAATATTGCGCCCCCAGCCAGCGCAAACATCAGCACGTGCTGACGCTCAGCGACGACACGGTTGCTGGCATTCATATCCGGCGCACTTATGCTCTTCAGACGCGGCAGCAGCCACAGCAGCAGCGGTGCGCCAATCAGCGCCGTCACCGATCCCGTAGAGACTTCCATCCAGATGCGAGTGAGCCACAAAATAATTTGATCGGAGAGCCAAAGGATCAGTGCGCCAATCAACGGAGCCAGCAGCAGACGCGCCAGCAAACGCCGCGCGCCGAGCATTTTCGCCAACAGCGGCGAAAACAGTCCCACAAAACCGATAATTCCGACGGCGTTGACCAGCAAAGCACTGAGCACAATCGCCAGCGTTAACGCCGCCAGGCGCGCCAGCGACAGCGCCAGTCCGAGATTGCGCGCCACGCCGTCATCCAGTCCCATCAGCGTCATTGGGCGTAATAGCAGCAGCGTCAACATCACGCCACCTAGCAGTTGCGGCCACAGCCTTTGCACCCCGCTCCAGTCAGTTTGCGTTAGCGTGCCGCTGCTCCACAAAAACATGCTTTGCAGCTGGTCGTGATGGAAAATCACCATCAATTGATTAATCGCGCCACAATACAGGCTGACCACCAGGCCCGCGAGGATCAACGTCACAGGAGAAAGCCGTTTGCCCCAGGCAACGCCAAACACCAGCGCCCCAACAATGCAAGCCCCTGCCAGCGCCGCAAATTGTGTCGTCAATGCGCCAGGAATAGCCCACAGCGTAGTCACCGTGATGCCCAGTTGTGCCCCGGTGGCAACACCCAGCGTAGTCGGCTCTGCCAGCGGGTTACGCAATACCTGCTGAAACAGCACACCGACCAACCCCAGCCCAGCGCCAACTAATAGCGAAATCGCCAGCCTCGGTAGCAGGCTAAAATGGAATACCATCTGCTCAATAACATCGATATCCGGTGACCAGATAGCCTGTTGCCACTGGCTACGCGGCAGAGCAGCGGAAAAGTTAAACCAGGTCAGCCAGCATGCAGCAACAAACAGAACCGCTAGCAGAAGAGTTGGGAACAGCGCAATACGTTTACTCACGCTTTGCCCCCCAGCGCATTATCCAGAATGCGCGCAAAATGCATCGCCGATAGCGTTGCACCATAGAACCAGACGGCGGGAACACGTTGAAAACGTCCGGCGCGAACAAATGGCATCGCCTGCCACAACGGTGTGGACATCAGTGCCTGCATATCCTTGTTGTTACCGTGATCGAAGCACAGCACATCAACATCTTTGTAGGCGGCAAGCCTGTCAATCCCTACCGCAGTGCTGCCCCAAAAGTTGGTTTCACCCTGCCAGGCATTGCGGATCCCGTACTCATTCAGCACTTCCTGGAACAAGCAGTTAGGCCCAAATACCAGCATATGGCGAGGATCGAGCAGGGTCATCAGCAATAATGGCCGGGAGCCTCGCTGAACAAAGCGCGGTTTCAGGCTGGCAATCAGGTGTTCGTACTGCGACAGATGACGTTCGGCAGCGGTCTGCAGATTCAGCAACTGCGCCAGTTCTTGCAACGACTGACGCGCAATCGCCAGCGGCTTTTTGCCATCACTGAAGTTAAAGCCGCGACCCGGCGCAATACGTGCAAGCTTCTCAGGTGCAGGACCGTAGCCAGCCGACCAGACCATAAATGAGGGTTTCATTTCAGTCAGCAGTTCGAGGTTTGGTTCAGTACGTAATCCGACATCAATGACGGAGTCCGGCAACGCGGGTTCGTTGACCCACAGTTTGTAGTTTGGAACATCCGCGACGCCGTAAGGTGCAACACCCAGCGCCAATAGCAACTCAACAGGCAGCCATTCCAGCGCCACTATACGCTGTGGATCAACCGCCGCCGCGCGGGCTGTATTCATTTGCCACAGTAGCGGAGATAGCGCCATTGCCGTTAGCAGTCGTCGACGGGAAAGATGAGGTAATCCAATCATTAATAGACAAAACTCACGGGTGCGGCACCGGCCGGATGCGGCAAAATGCCCATCGGGATACCGTAAATCAGTTCCAGGGTTTCACTACGCATCAGTTCCGCAGGTGTTCCCTCTGCAATCATTTCCCCACCGCGCAGCGCGACCAGGTAGTCACAGTAGCGGGCTGCCATGTTGATATCATGCAGTACGGCAACCACCGTCAATCCACGTTGTTGGCTCAAGCGATGTACCAGCGCCAGAACATCAACCTGATGCGCGATATCCAGCGCCGAGGTTGGTTCGTCCAGCAGCAGGCAACGGCTGTCTTGTGCCACCAGCATGGCGATCCACGCACGCTGACGCTCGCCGCCAGACAAGCTATCCACCAGGCGATGCGCCAGAGGTTTAAGCCCAACAAGCGTAATTGCCTCTTCCACTTTCTCCCTGTCAGCCACACCAAAGCGTCCCAACGCCCCATGCCAGGGATAACGCCCAATCGCTACCAGCTCACGTACCGTCATCCCTTCGGCCTGCGGTAACTGCTGGGGTAAATAGGCAACCTTACGGGCAAACGCTTTGCTGCTCCAGCTCTCCAGCGGCTGCTCATCAAGAAGGATTTCACCTTCTGACGGCGGCTGATGGCGTCCCAGCATTTTCAATAAGGTCGATTTACCGGAGCCGTTGTGGCCGATAAGCCCCGTCACTTTACCCACGGGAAAGGTTAACGAGAGAGGATGCAAAAGCGTGCGGCCAGGCACACGGAAGGAGACATTCTTCAACGCAAACGTCGTGTCGGGATGGGATCTGTTTTCCTGCATAGTGGCCAACTTGTAAAACGGGCACGCAAAGCGTGCCCAAAGAGAAATTAGAAACGGAAGGTTGCTGTTGCAACGACCTGACGTTCTGCGCCCCAGTAACATGCGTATTCGCTATAGCAACTGGAAACATATTCACGATTAAACAGGTTGTTGACGTTTACGGCAACGGACGAACCCGCCATACCGAAACGGGCCAGATCGTATTTCACCATGGCATCAGCAACGGTATAACCGCCCACATTAAACGAATCGTTTTTCTTCCCTGCAGCAGTATCGTTTTTGTAGTAACTCACCGTTGAACCGGTATAACGCACGCCAGCCCCAATGGTCAAACCACTCAGTGCTGATTCATAGAACGTGTAATCGGTCCATAACGAAGCCTGATTACGTGGTACTTCCGCCGGTCGTTGACCTTTAAAGATAGTGTCTTCGGTATATTCCGCATCCGTGTAGCTGTAAGCCGCCGTAACGTTAATATTGGCATTTACGGCTGCTTTTGCTTCCAGTTCAATGCCGCGTGAACGAATCTCCCCAGTCTGGACGCTGTACAGACCCGTAGGATCGTTCGGGTCCGCCGTCAGGTTTTTATCTTTCGTCAGCTGGTACACAGCCGCCGTCAGTACAACTGGCATATCCTTCGGAACATACTTCACACCGGCTTCGTACTGCTTACCACGCGACGGATCGAACGGTTTGCCTTCTTTCGTTGAACCGGATGTCGGTTCAAACGATTCGCTGTAGCTGAAGTACGGAGAAATACCATTGTCAAACAGATAGTTAACACCACCACGCCAGGTAAACTGCTGATCGTTCACTTCGGCCAGTGAATTACTGGAGCGGGTCAACGTGGAGGTGGTTGCAAAATCATAGCGGCCGCCCAACGTCAGCACCCACTTATCCCATTCCATCTGGTCCTGGGCGTAAAGTCCGGTCTGTTCCATACGGTTTAACACGGCGTACTTAGCATACGGTCCGCTGACATCAATATTCGGGTTACCGTACTGAGGGTTCTGCATATTTAATGGATCAGCATCGCCATACAGCGCATTGACATCGTTACGCATACGCGAGTAATCAACACCGGTCAGCAGAGTATGTGCAACATCACCGGTGGCAAAAGCAGACTGGAGCTGGGTATCAACGGTAAATGCATTGAGATCTTCATCAGAACGAACGTATTTACGGATAATCTCACCAGGCTGACTATAGCCAAAACCATATACAGAACGGTAGAGCGTTTTCACCTTGTCATAACGCAGGTTCTGGCGCACGGTGAAGGTGTCGTTAAAGGCATGCGAGAAGTTGTAGCCAACCATCTGCTGGCGGCGAGCCATCTTGTTATCCGCTTCACCTTCATTGAAATCAGTCGGCAGCTTGTGCGGATTACCATTTGCATCGTAATACGGAACAAGCGTACCTTCACGCGGCAACCAGCCATAATAACCCGCGTACGGATCGTTCTGGAAATTACTCAGGAAGGTGAAATCTGTTTTATCATCAGGGCGCCAGCTAAACGCAGGTGCAACTGCGTAGCGCGTTGATTTTGACATCTCCTGCTGAGAGTTCTGGCTATTACCCAACCCCGTTAAACGGTATGACCACACGCCGTCATCATCAATAGCATCGCTAAAATCGAAACCAGTTTGCCAGAGGTTGTTCGTCCCCATTTTAAACTGCACTTCTTTCAGGGGTTCTGTTGTCGGACGTTTGCTCACCATACTGACGATGCCGCCAGGGTTGCTGTTGCCGTACAGCACTGAAGTCGGCCCGCGCATCACTTCTACGCGTTCCAGAAAATACGGGTCCATAGATACTTCAGAGTAGTTATTACCCTGAAGTTTCATGCCATCAAGATACTGGTTGGTGTTGACCGTGGTTGGAGAGGTAAAACCACGAATCGTCACTACATCATAGGTGGAAGAGCTACCACGGGTAGCAAAAACACCGGGTGTATAAGCAATGGCTTCTTTTACTGTAGCCGGTTGCTTGGTATCCATCTCTTCACGCGTCACAACCGAAACAGACTGCGGGGTCTTTTCGATAGGCGTATCGGTTTTGGTGGCAGTGGCGGAACGCTTCGCGGCAATCGTCGGCGAAGGTCCCCATGCGCTTTCTTGTGCGGCAGGTGCTGCGGTTACGGTGATTGTTTCTTCTTTCGGTTGAACCGCCGCCTGTGCATACACAGACATGCCGCTAACCGCTGTGGCTACCACGACTGCAATTTTGCGCAGTGAGGAGTTTGGCTGAGCAGTTTTAAGACGCGCCATTGGTATTTCTCTGATGAAAGTGAATGATAACGTAAACGAGAATTATTATTATAACGAGAGCATAATATTCGAAACGCTGTTGCGATCGCAAGCAATACGCGCCCCTACTAAAACTAAGGGGTTAAGAAATAACCAGATGAAAAGAAAGGGTTAATAAATTAGGCTGAAATGTTTTAACAGAAGACGTACCGGATAGCGGCATGCTGCTCAAATTCCGTAGGCCTGATAAGCGCAGCGCCATCAGGCAAAACAAAACCGAATGACGCCAAAAGAAAAACCCGCCGGAGCGGGTTTTTAGGTAGATATTGGTAGGTATTAGTTACTGCCAAACATATCTTTGATCCAGCCTGCGACGCCGTCGCTGTCTTTCTTCTCCTGCTGCGGCGGCTGTTGTTGCTGCTGCTGTTGAGGCTGCGACTGCGTTGATTGATCGAACGGATTACCTGACTGCTGCTGCATCTCACCTTGCTGACACAACGAGTCCGGATCGGTAGTCCACACTGGCAGCGTACGCATACCGCCACTGCACACGAAGTTACCGTCGTAATCGACGCCCATATCAACAATATCTTCCGGCGGCGTCAGCACCAGCGGTGTTGGTGTCTGGTTCGCCAGATAACGCTGATAAATCGACATCGCGCCGCTTGCACCGTACAACTTGGTTGGCTGGTTGTTATCGCGGCCTACCCAGGTAATCGTCACCTGGCTGCCATCGATACCGGCAAACCAGGTATCCACGTTGTTGTTGGTGGTCCCGGTTTTACCTGCCAGATGGAGGCCTGGGTACTTCGCGCCCAATTGACGACCCGTACCGCGTTGAACCACCTGTTGCATCGTCCACAGCGTCATATAGGCCGCCTGCGCCGGAACGGCGCGCTCTGCCTGCGGGAAGCTTTGATACAGCACGGTCCCATCTTCAGCAATGACCGAACGCAGTGCTGATAATGGCGCACGGTTACCCCCACTGGCGATGGTCTGGAACGCCTGCGCCACTTCAATTGGCGTCAGGTTCAACGCCCCCAGCAGCATCGCCGGAACCGGATTGAGCTGATCTTTCGGTGCGCCCAGCTTCGTCCAGGTGTCGGTTACTGCAGGCAGACCCAGCGCCATCCCCAGATTGACAGTCGGGACGTTCATTGATCGCGTTAACGCATCCACCAGCATCACTTTACCGCTTTCGCTATAGCGACGGTCATCGTTCTGCGGTGACCACACCTGGCCGTTCGGCTGGCGCAGCGCAATCGGCGCATCGGCTATCCAGGTATTCAGGCGATACAGCTTCGGCTGGCTCAGCGCCGTCAGATAGGTTGCCGGTTTTGCCAGAGAACCGATGGAACGACGGGCCTGCATCGCGCGGTTATAGCCCGCAAACTGCGGCTCAGCGCCACCGACCATAGCACGAACCTCACCGCTAAAGCGGTCAACGACCACAATCGCGGTTTCCAGATCGCTCAGCTTACGTTGTTTCTTCAGCACCGGAATGCCTTCCACCGCCGCTTTTTCTGCCGCATCCTGCGCCACGGAATCAAAGGTGGTGAAAATTTTCACACCGGAGAGATCTTTGACTTTATCGCCCAGCTTTGCCTGTAGCTCCTGGCGAACCATCTGCATAAACGCTGGCTGTGGTGAAATCACTCCGCCACGCGGCTGCACGCCTAACGGGCGCGCACTCAGCATGTCATACAGATCCTGATCGATAATCTGCTGCTGTTGCAGCAGACGCAGCACCAGATTACGACGTTCCAGCGCCAGCTTCGGATTACGCCATGGGTTGTAGATTGACGCACCTTTCACCATCCCCACCAACAGCGCCTGCTGGTCAAGACTCAACTCCTCTACCGGGCGACCAAAATAATACAGGCTCGCCAGCGGGAAGCCACGGATCTCGTTATCACCGCTCTGACCGAGGTACACCTCGTTCATATACAGTTCAAGAATGCGGTCTTTGCTGTAGCGCGCATCCATGATCAGCGCCATGTAGGCTTCGTTCGCTTTACGCCAGTACGAGCGCTCGCTGGACAGGAACAGGTTTTTGACCAACTGTTGAGTCAACGTACTGGCCCCCTGCACCGTACGACCAGCCGTCAGGTTCGCCAGCACTGCACGTCCGATGGAATAGAGGCTGATACCGTCGTGCTCGTAGAAATGGCGGTCTTCGGTCGCCAGCAGCGTATCGACCAACAAATCCGGGAAGCCGCTGCGCGGAACGAACAGACGCTGCTCACCGTTAGGGGAAGAGAGCATGGTGATCAAACGCGGATCGAGACGGAAGAAACCGAACTGGCGGTTGTTATCCATATTCTCGATGGTGTCCAGATGATCGCCATCAAAGGTCAGACGCGCACGCACCTGCCCTTCTTTACTGTCCGGGAAGTCAAACGGACGGCGGATCATCTCAATGCTCTTCGCCTGCACGGTGAATTCGCCAGGGCGCGTCATTTTCGTCACCTGACGGTACTGTGTCGCCTCCAGCAGTTTCACCATCTCGTTCTTGCCGATGGGCATTTCTGGCTCAAGGTTAACCATCCGGCCATAAACAGCCGCGGGCAGTTGCCAGACTTTGCCATCGATACGGCTGCGAATTTTTTGGTCCAGGTACACGCCATATATCGCGATCAGCACCAAAAAGACGATCGACAGTTTTACCAGCAGCCAGAACCAGCCACGCTTACCACGAGGCTTACGCCCTTTGCCTTTACCCTTATGCGGCATCGGTTCTTCATCCTCATAGTCATCATCATCATAATCGTCGTCATACTCGTCATCTCTGAGTTGACGACGGCTCACCTTTTGTTTCGCCGGACGTGACGGTTTCCCTTTACGTCCAATTGGCTCGCGGTCATTCCCCGCCATGCTTTTTCTCCGCAACATTCAGGCGCAAGGGCCCGATTCTCTGTTCTTCCGTCCTGCGACAGAAGAAGAAATCTCTCAATTTTCTGCTGTATTTATGCCGGATGGCGGCGTAAAACGCCTTATCCGGCCTACAGTTGCATTACGAATACTTCTTCGTCCGCCGCGTTGGCGCGGTATTCGCCGGATCGTCCGGCCAGACGTGCTTGGGATAACGCCCTTTCATCTCTTTTTGTACCTCACGGTACGACCCTTTCCAGAACGCGCTCAGATCGCTTGTGACCTGCAGCGGTCGCTGGGCCGGAGAAAGCAGTTCCAGCACCAACGGCACACGCCCCTCGGCGATGGTTGGCGTATTCGCTTCGCCAAACATTTCCTGCATCCTGACCGCCAACACCGGGGGATTATCCTCGTGATAGCGAATGGCTATCCGGCTTCCCGTCGGCACAGTGTAATGCGCCGGCAGCGAACTCTCCAGACGTTGCAGCATTGACCAGTCCAGTAAACCGCGCAATGCCTGAGCCACATTTAATGCTTTGAGTGCGCGTAAAGAGTGCACACCGCTCATATGCGGCAATAGCCAGCTCTCCAGCGTCGACAGCAGCGAGGCATCATCGACAGCAGGCCAACCGTACTCCGGCAACCAGTTTGCCGCGCATTGCAGACGCAACCGAAACTGTTCAGCCTCAGGCGTCCAGTTGAGCACACTTAGGCCTTTATCGCGAATTCCGTTCAACATGGCCTGATGCAACTCGTCTTCCGAAGGTTTAGCCAGCGGCTGTACTTTAACTGTCAGTTGACCAATGCGCATTCGGCGCAGCGCTTTCAGCGTCCCCTGGGTTTCATCCCATTCGATGGTATCTGACTGTCGCAGCAGCTCAGGACACGTCTGTATTAATCTGTCGATATCCAGCGGCAAAGACAGCAAAATACGAGCATCCGGCGAGGCACTACCCTGTAGCAACAGCGGCGCGATGAGCCACTCATGGCGCGCCGATGCATCATCAGCATCCAGCATTGCCCCCATCCCGTTCGCCAGTTGATATCGCCCTTCCTGACCACGACGCCGGGCAATACGATCGGCAAACGCCTGCGCCAGTAAAGGTGCTAACCGTTCGCTATCAGGCTGGCCTCCACGCACATTCAGGCGCTTCAGTAGCTGCTGGCTACGCAGTTGCCAGGCGGGCTGGTGGCGTGAAAACGCTGTTGCCAGATCGGTACTCCCACCGCGCGGTGGTTCTTCCAGAATTGCCGCCAGCTTTGCTGCCGTTGCCGCTTCGTCGTCATTGTTAGCACTGACTAGCATTGCTGCTAAGCGGGGATCGTTGCCCAGTGCCGCCATTTTTTGTCCGGTGGCACTGAGTCTGTCCCCCTCCAGTGCGCCCAGCATCTGTAACAAACGCGTTGCCGCCTGCATATTTACGACTGGCGGCCTATCCAGCCAGCTTAACTGTGCGGGATCGGTGCATCCCCATTGCAACAGTTCCATCAGCAGGCCGGACAGGTCGCTTTGTACGATTTCCGGCTCGCCTTGCGGCGCAGCCCTTTCTGCCTGCTCTTTGGCCAGCAGATGCAGACAAATACCGGGTTCCAGACGGCCTGCTCGCCCTGCACGTTGGGTCATTGAGGCCTGGCTAATACGTTGGGTAATCAGTCGCGTCAATCCCGTGCGTGCATCAAAACGCGCCACACGCTCCTGAGCGCAGTCCACCACCAGACGGATACCTTCAATGGTTAAGCTGGTTTCAGCAATATTGGTTGCCAGCACGACTTTACGTCGCCCCGCTGGAGCAGGCAAAATGGCCTGTCGCTGCTCGGTCAGCGATAATGCGCCATACAGCGGGCACAGCAGGATATCGCTGCCCACGCGGCCTGCCAATTGCTCCTGCACACGCAGGATCTCCCCCACGCCGGGTAAAAATAGCAGCAACGAGCCACTCTCGTTACGCAGCAACTCCGCGGTGGCAATGGCAACCGCTTCGTCAAAACGTAAATGCGTCGCCAGGGGCTGGTAGCGCCGTTCAACAGGAAACGCACGTCCTTCGGAAACAAGGGTAGGCGCTTCAGGCAACAGCTGTTGTAAACGCCCGTTGTCCAGTGTGGCTGACATAATCAGCAGTTTTAAATCATCCCGCAGGCCTTGCTGCACGTCCAACAGGAGCGCCAGTGCCAGATCCGCCTGCAGGCTGCGCTCGTGAAATTCATCAAGGATCACCAGACCAACACCCTGCAATTCTGGATCGCGTTGGATCATGCGCGTGAGCACACCTTCTGTGACCACTTCAAGCCGGGTTTGCGGCCCAATGCAGCTTTGCGCGCGCATGCGGTAACCCACGGTTTCGCCGGGCTTTTCGTTTAGCGACTCCGCCAGTCGTTGTGCCACATTGCGAGCCGCCAGACGACGCGGTTCCAGCAGGATAATGCGCCCCGAAATCCCCTGATGCTTCAGAAACTGCAGCGGCAGCCAGGTCGATTTCCCGGCCCCCGTCGGCGCGGTCAGCAGGACCTGCGGTGAGGCATCAAGGGCAGTAAGCAGTTCAGGCACTATGGCGGCAACGGGCAACGACGTCACAAATGACTCCAGAGGGTTAACATTCTTCGCGCTGCATTGTAGCATCGCGTTAATTCATAACCGAGTATCCATCATGTCTGAGCCAAAACGGCTGTTCTTTGCCATTGAATTGCCTACTGAGGTTCGGGAGCAGCTCATCCACTGGCGAGCCGCACAATTTCCACCGGAAGCGGGCCGCCCTGTCGCCGCGGACAATCTGCACCTGACGCTGGCTTTTTTAGGGGATGTCAGTGCGGAGAAACAGCAGGCGCTATCACAGCTGGCCGGACGCATTCGCCAGCCGTCGTTTACGCTCAGGCTGGACGATGCAGGGCAATGGCTGCGTTCGCGGGTGGTATGGCTGGGAATGCGCCAGCCGCCACGTGGGCTATTGCAACTGGCCAACATGCTGCGAGCACAGGCCGCACGCAGCGGATGCTACCAAAGCCCGCAGCCCTTTCACCCGCATATCACGCTCTTGCGCGATGCCAGCCATGCAGTCGCCATCCCGCCCCCCGGTTTTTGCTGGTCATTTCCGGTTACGGAGTTTGCGCTTTACGCCTCGTCATTTGAGCGAGGACGCACTCGCTACTCAACCTTGCAACGCTGGGCGCTGAGCAAGTAATCAAGGGTATTATTCATGCAATTTTCTCCCCCTTTACAACGCGCTACGCTAATTCAGCGCTATAAACGTTTTTTAGCGGATGTGATCACACCTGATGGCACAACCTTGACGCTACACTGCCCAAATACCGGAGCAATGACCGGATGCGCAACCCCTGGTGATACCGTCTGGTATTCAACATCAGAAAATACTAAACGGAAATATCCACATACATGGGAATTAACGCAAACCGGATCTGATGCTTTTATTTGTGTTAACACGCTATGGGCCAATCGCTTAACGAAAGAGGCGATTCAGAATGAACTCATTGCGGAGCTTTCTGGCTACAGTGTGTTGAAAAGTGAAGTAAAATACGGCGCAGAAGGCAGTCGTATTGATTTTTTGTTACAGGCAGATTCCC
This sequence comes from Citrobacter sp. Igbk 14, assembly GCF_028069825.1. NCBI lineage: Bacteria > Pseudomonadati > Pseudomonadota > Gammaproteobacteria > Enterobacterales > Enterobacteriaceae > Citrobacter > Citrobacter sp. Igbk 14. The sequence continues at coordinate 6,403 of NZ_JANEWM010000054.1, read as the reverse complement.
GGACTGACTGCTATATTGAAGTAAAATCAGTCACGTTGGCGGAAAAAGAGTATGGTTATTTTCCCGATGCCATCACTGAACGAGGTCAGAAACATCTTCGGGAATTGATGAGCGTAGCGGCTGAAGGTAAACGTGCAGTCATATTTTTCGCGGTACTACATTCAGCCATTACACGGTTTTCACCCGCGCGCCATATCGATGCAAAATATGCGCAGTTATTAGTCGAAGCACAGCTAAAGGGGGTCGAAATTCTGGTTTATAAAGCGGAACTTTCTGCCCATGGTATGACTCTTAAAGAACCGTTGCCCATTGCCTTATAATGGTGTGAACAACGGGTTAATTAGTATTCTGGCCGCGTGCGCAAATACGCTTTTCCTCACAGGGTTGTCAAGTGTTACGTATAGATAATTGCTATCCGGAAAAGCATCTGCTATTTATAGCGACCTGATTTTTCCCCCGAACATGGGGATCGATAGTGCGTGTTAAGGAGAAGCAACATGCAAGAAGGGCAAAACCGTAAAACATCGTCCCTGAGTATTCTCGCCATCGCTGGGGTGGAGCCGTACCAGGAGAAACCGGGCGAAGAGTATATGAACGAAGCCCAGCTGTCGCACTTCAGGCGTATTCTTGAAGCATGGCGTAATCAACTCAGGGATGAAGTCGATCGCACTGTGACTCATATGCAGGACGAAGCGGCTAACTTCCCTGATCCGGTTGACCGTGCCGCACAGGAAGAAGAATTCAGCCTTGAGCTGCGTAACCGTGACCGTGAGCGCAAACTGATCAAAAAGATCGAGAAGACGCTGAAGAAAGTAGAAGACGAAGATTTCGGCTACTGCGAATCATGCGGCGTAGAAATTGGTATTCGTCGTCTGGAAGCCCGTCCAACAGCCGATCTGTGCATCGACTGCAAAACGCTGGCAGAAATTCGCGAAAAACAGATGGCGGGTTAATCCCGTAGGCTGTTGCATGCCGGATAGCATTACGCTAATCCGACAATACCTGGGCGGGAGTTTCTCCCGCCTTATTCTTTTATATTATCCATCGACATGACAGACAAACCCTATATTGGCCGTTTTGCCCCTTCACCTTCCGGTGAACTGCATTTTGGTTCCCTGGTAGCCGCCCTCGGCAGTTATCTGCAGGCCCGTGCACAACGTGGAATCTGGCGGGTACGAATTGAAGATATCGATCCCCCTCGTGAAGTTCCCGGTGCTGCAGAGACGATTCTGCGTCAGCTGGAACATTACGGGCTGCACTGGGATGGCGAAATCATGTGGCAGTCGCAGCGCCATGACGCCTACCGTGAGGCACTGGTCTGGTTACAACAGCAAGATTTAAGCTACTACTGCACCTGTACACGCGCCCGTATTCAGCGTGTTGGCGGGATTTACGACGGTCATTGCCGCGCGTTACGCCACGGGCCGGAAAATGCAGCGGTACGCATTAAGCAACTGCATCCCGTCTTACACTTTAACGACCTGCTGCGCGGCAATATTCACGCCGCCCCAGAGCTTGCTCGGGAAGACTTTATTATCCACCGACGCGACGGACTGTTTGCATATAACCTTGCGGTGGTGGTTGATGACCACTTCCAGGGGGTAACTGAGATTGTACGCGGTGCAGATCTCATCGAACCTACTGTACGCCAAATTTCGTTGTATCAGCAGTTCGGCTGGCAAGTACCGGACTATATTCATCTGCCGTTGGCGCTCAACGAGCAAGGCGCTAAACTTTCTAAGCAGAATCATGCGCCTGCCCTGCCGCAAGGCGATCCACGCCCGATTCTCATCAAGGCGTTGCGTTTCCTCGGTCAGAGCACTGCAATACCGTGGCAAGCGCTGAGTGTGGAAGAATTACTGCAAACTGCGGTGCAAAATTGGACGCTTTCGACTGTGCCGGGTTCAGTGAATGTAAATCCGGCATTCTCAAATGACTCATGCTGAGCTATGATTAGCCGCGATTTTTACACAGCAACACTTGTTCTGACTGAAGTTTGACACTACCGAGGTGCACTATTTTTACCCGAGTCGCTAATTTTTGCCGCAAGGTGCTAAGCCGCGAGGAGCGCGAGGCCGAGCTTGCCGTCGCCCGTCCGCATATGACGGTAATCCCGCGTGAGCAGCACTCTATCTCCCGCAAAGATATCAGTGAAAATGCCCTGAAGGTAATGTACAGGCTTAATAAGGCTGGATACGAGGCATGGCTGGTTGGCGGTGGCGTGCGCGACCTTTTGCTGGGCAAAAAACCGAAAGACTTTGATGTCACCACTAACGCGACACCGGATCAGGTACGGAAGTTGTTTCGCAACTGCCGTCTGGTTGGGCGTCGTTTCCGTCTGGCTCACGTCATGTTTGGCCCGGAAATTATCGAAGTCGCGACTTTTCGTGGTCATCATGAAGGCAGCGAAGCCGATCGTGCAACGTCACAGCGTGGGCAAAACGGAATGCTGTTGCGCGACAACATCTTCGGTTCCATCGAAGAAGATGCCCAACGCCGCGATTTCACCATCAACAGCCTCTACTATAGCGTGGCTGATTTCACCGTTCGTGATTACGTGGGTGGAATGCAGGATCTGGAAGACGGCATCATCCGTCTGATTGGTAATCCGGAAACGCGCTATCGCGAAGATCCCGTGCGTATGCTGCGCGCGGTACGCTTTGCAGCCAAGCTTGATATGCGTATCAGCCCGGAAACCGCAGAGCCGATCCCACGCCTGGCAACACTGCTGAACGATATTCCTCCTGCACGCCTGTTTGAAGAAGCGCTCAAGCTGTTACAGGCAGGCTACGGTTATGAAACCTATAAAAAACTGCGTGAGTACAGCCTGTTCCAGCCGCTGTTCCCAACCATCACCCGCTATTTCACCGAAGACGGTGACAGCGCGATGGAACGCATCATTGCCCAGGTACTAAAGAATACCGACACCCGTATCCACAATGATATGCGCGTGAACCCGGCCTTCTTGTTTGCGGCGATGTTCTGGTACCCGTTACTGGAAACCGCGCAGAAAATTGCCCAGGAAAGCGGTCTGGCCTATTACGACGCCTTCGCGCTGGCAATGAATGACGTGCTGGATGAAGCCTGTCGTTCACTGGCTATCCCGAAACGCCTGACGTCGCTCACCCGTGATATCTGGCAGCTTCAGTTACGCATGTCCCGTCGTCAGGGTAAGCGCGCCTGGAAGCTGATGGAGCATCCAAAATTCCGCGCAGCCTACGACTTGTTGGCGCTGCGTGCCGAAGTGGAAAATAACGCCGAACTGCAGCGTCTGGCGCAGTGGTGGGGTGAATTCCAGGTGTCGGCTCCGCCTGAGCAAAAAGGCATGCTGAACGAGCTTGATGAAGAACCAGAACGTCGTCGCCATCGTCGCCCGCGTAAACGCGCGCCGCGCCGTGAAGGTTCCGCATGACCCATCACGTATACCCTACAAATTTCGAGTCGCATCAAGGCGGTGACACAGATGCAGCTTGAAAGACGACGGGTATATATCGCCATCGGCAGTAATTTAGCTTCTCCACTGGAGCAGGTGAATGCTGCCGTGCAAGCGATCGGCGAAATACCTGACAGCCGTATTGTCGCGATTTCTTCGTTTTATCGTACCCCGCCATTAGGCCCACAGGATCAGCCCGACTATCTGAACGCCGCCGTGGCGCTGGATACCACCCTCGCACCAGAAGAATTGTTGGATCACACCCAACGCATTGAGCTACAGCAGGGTCGCGTACGTAAAGCTGAACGCTGGGGCCCGCGTACGCTGGACCTCGACATCATGCTGTTTGGTGATGAAGTGATTAACACCGAACGTCTGACCGTACCGCACTACGATATGAAAAACCGCGGCTTTATGCTGTGGCCACTTTTTGAAATCGCCCCTGAACTGACCTTCCCGGACGGAACCCGCCTGCATCAACACCTCTCCCAACTCGGTGCGGCAAAACCTGCACACTGGTAAAGTAATCCTTCCCCTTTAGCGTTTACTGCTTTCGCGCCAAACGATTGCTTAAATCAATTGCCCCCCTGAATGTGACTGCTAGAATGCCGTTAAATATGACTTTCACCATCAGGATATGTTATGAAACCGACAACAATCTCATTGCTGCAAAAATACAAGCAAGAGAAGAAACGCTTCGCGACGATTACGGCCTACGACTACAGCTTCGCGAAACTCTTTGCCGACGAAGGTATCAATGTGATGCTGGTGGGTGATTCCCTGGGGATGACGATTCAGGGTCATGACTCTACCCTGCCGGTCACTGTTGACGATATTGCCTACCATACTCGCACTGTGCGTCGCGGGGCACCCAACTGCCTGCTGCTTTCCGATCTCCCGTTTATGGCCTACGCTACGCCAGAACAAACCTTTGCAAACGCGGCGGTTGTGATGCGCGCGGGTGCCAATATGGTCAAGATTGAAGGCGGTGCATGGCTGGTCGATACGGTGAGAATGCTGACTGAACGCGCGGTTCCGGTTTGCGGTCATCTGGGTCTGACCCCGCAGTCAGTCAACATTTTTGGCGGCTATAAGGTGCAAGGCCGTGGTGATGCCGGGCAAACGCTACTTGACGACGCACTGGCACTGGAAGCGGCTGGCGCTCAACTGCTGGTACTGGAATGCGTTCCCGTTGAACTGGCAAAACGCATCACCGAAGCGCTATCCATTCCGGTGATCGGCATCGGCGCGGGCAACGTCACCGACGGTCAGATTTTAGTGATGCACGATGCGTTTGGCATTACCGGCGGTCATATTCCAAAATTCGCGAAAAATTTCCTTGCCGAAGCGGGCGACATGCGCGCTGCGGTGCGGCAGTATATTGCTGAAGTGGAATCCGGCGTTTACCCGGGCGAAGAACATAGCTTCCACTAAATTTTCTGACGAGATGTAGGCCTGATAAGCGTAGCGCCATCAGGCGGTTCGGCGCACGTTGCCGGATGGCGGCGCAAACGGCTTCTCTGGCCTACAGACCCTCAGGCAACTAAAGGAGTCAAGGTGTGCTAATTATTGAAACCCTGCCGCTGCTGCGCCAGCATATTCGCCGTCTGCGTCAGGAAGGTAAACGTGTGGCGCTGGTTCCCACCATGGGCAATCTACACGACGGCCACATGAAGCTGGTCGATGAAGCAAAAGCCCAGGCCGATGTGGTCATCGTCAGCATTTTCGTCAACCCAATGCAATTCGACCGACCGGAAGATCTGGTGCGCTATCCGCGCACGCTGCAGGAAGACTGTGAAAAGCTGAACAAACGCAAAGTCGATTATGTCTTTGCTCCAGCCGTTGAGGAAATCTACCCACAGGGGCTGGAAGGCCAGACGTACGTTGATGTTCCCGGCCTCTCTACCATGCTGGAAGGCGCCAGCCGTCCGGGTCACTTCCGTGGCGTTTCGACCATCGTCAGCAAACTGTTCAACCTGATCCAGCCGGATGTTGCTTGCTTTGGTGAAAAAGATTTCCAGCAGTTAGCATTGATCCGCAAAATGGTTGCGGATATGGGTTATGACATTGAGATCGTCGGTGTGCCTATTATTCGTGCCAAAGACGGCTTAGCCCTTAGCTCACGTAACGGATATCTGACGGCAGAGCAGCGTAAAATCGCTCCCGGCTTGTACAAAGTGATGAGCCGCATTGGCGAAAAATTACAGGCTGGCGAGCGCGATCTGGAAGAGATTATTGCTATTGCCGCGCAGGAGCTGAATGAAAAAGGTTTCCGCGCCGACGATATTCAGATCCGTGATGCCGACACACTGCTGGAACTGACTGAAAACAGCAAGCGGGCAGTGATTCTGGTCGCCGCATGGCTGGGCCAGGCACGGCTGATCGATAATCAAAGCGTTACATTAGCCCAGTAGACAGGGGTTAAAAATCGGGCAATACTGCCTGAGAAATTTCTCAAAGCAGGCCAGTTGCGCCTGCTTAGCCAAGGTAAACGACAGGGTATAGACGTTATGATTCGCACCATGCTGCAAGGCAAGCTCCACCGCGTAAAAGTCACGCAGGCGGACCTGCATTACGAAGGCTCCTGCGCCATCGACCAGGATTTCCTTGATGCCTCCGGTATTCTGGAAAACGAAGCCATTGATATCTGGAACGTGACGAATGGGAAACGTTTCTCAACCTATGCGATTGCGGCTGAACGCGGCTCCAAAATCATCTCGGTGAACGGTGCGGCTGCACACTGTGCAGATGTCGGTGACATTGTGATTATCGCCAGCTTTGTCACTATGTCTGATGAGGAAGCCCGTACATGGCGCCCGAAAGTGGCTTATTTTGAAGGCGACAACGAAATGAAGCGCACCGCGAAAGCCATTCCGGTACAGGTTGCCTGATAGTAAATAGCCCCGAGATATTCATCGGGGCTATTTATAATAACCATCGACACAGCCAATAAAACACTTTATATATTAC
>NZ_JANEWM010000053.1:0-32731 GCF_028069825.1 Citrobacter sp. Igbk 14 | reverse complement strand
ACCTATAAGTAGTTATTTAATAACCTTTTTAATAATGGTAGTAACGAGATTAGTAATCACATGAAACTGTTTTTTAGGTTTTAATAACGCGGTGGTTTTCAATATAAAAATGTGAGCAAGGCCGAAAGAAATAAACCAGGGTGTTGCATGTGCGAGTCGATTAGAGGATTATTTAATTTTGTCATACAAATGAAAATACAGACATTTGCGATTGTCCTGATATAAGACACGGAGAGTCGCCAGCAACGGGAAACGATCCGGACATCACCATGGATCCAGGCATGAGTAAAACCAAAAAAACGAAAAACTGGGCGTGATATACGGCTGAACCTTTGCTTGATATCGCGATATCAAGCGCAATAAACAGAAATGAAGCAATGGAGTAGTTATTGTGAATGTAAATTTCTTTGTCACCTGTATTGGTGATGCACTGAAATCACGGATGGCACGAGACTCCGTATTGCTGCTGGAAAAACTGGGCTGCCGCGTGAATTTCCCTGAAAAACAGGGGTGCTGTGGTCAGCCAGCCATCAACAGCGGCTATATCAAAGAAGCGATCCCAGGGATGAAAAATCTGATCGCCGCCCTGGAAGACAACGACGACCCGATTATCTCCCCGGCAGGCTCCTGTACCTACGCAGTAAAAAGCTACCCGACCTATCTGGCCGATGAACCGGACTGGGCGCTGCGTGCCGAGAAAGTTGCCGCGCGTATGCAGGATCTCACCTCTTTTATCGTGAACAAACTGGGCGTGGTGGATGTCGGCGCTAGCCTGCAGGGACGGGCGGTGTATCACCCTTCCTGTAGCCTGACCCGCAAGCTGGGTGTAAAGGAAGAGCCGCTCACGCTGCTGAAAAACGTGCGTGGACTGGAGCTGCTGACGTTTGCCGATCAGGACACCTGCTGCGGCTTTGGCGGGACGTTCTCGGTCAAGATGGCCGAGATATCCGGCGAGATGGTGAAAGAGAAAGTCTTACATCTGATGGATGCGAAGCCGGAATATTTGATTGGCGCGGACGTCAGCTGCCTGCTGAATATTGGCGGTCGACTGCAACGGGAAGGCCAGCCGGTCAAAGTGATGCATATTGCTGAAGTGCTGATGAGCCGCTGAGGGGAATGAGATGTCAATAAAAACCAGCGATGTAGAGTTTAAACTGCGCATCCGTCAGCAGATAGAAGATCCGATCATGCGCAAAGCTGTGGCCAATGCGCAGGAGCGTATCGGCGCGAATCGCCAGAAAATGGTCGATGAATTAGGCCACTGGGAAGACTGGCGCGATCGTGCCAGTCAGATCCGCGATCATGTTCTGAGCAACCTCGACGCTTACCTGTATCAGCTCTCAGAAAAAGTGACGGAAAACGGCGGCCACGTCTATTTCGCTAAAACCAAAGAAGAGGCCACTCGCTACATTTTGCAGGTCGCGCAGAGTAAAAACGCGAAGAAGGTGGTGAAGTCCAAGTCGATGGTGACCGAAGAGATCGGCGTCAACCATGTGCTGCAGGATGCCGGGATCCAGGTGATCGAAACCGACCTGGGTGAATACATTCTGCAACTGGATCAGGACCCGCCTTCGCACGTCGTGGTCCCGGCTATTCATAAAGATCGCTACCAGATCCGCCGCGTGCTGAACGAGCGTCTGGGCTACGACGGTCCGGAAACGCCAGAAGCGATGACCTTATTCATTCGCCAGAAGATCCGCGAGGATTTCCTCAGTGCTGAAATTGGCATTACCGGTTGTAACTTTGCCGTCGCGGAAACCGGTTCTGTTTGCCTGGTGACCAACGAAGGCAATGCGCGCATGTGCACCACGCTGCCGAAAACGCACATTGCGGTGATGGGGATGGAGCGTATCGCACCGACCTTTGCTGACGTGGATGTGCTGATCACCATGCTGGCGCGCAGTGCTGTAGGGGCTCGTCTGACAGGCTATAACACCTGGCTGACCGGCCCGCGTGAGGCGGATAACGTTGATGGACCGGAAGAGTTCCACCTGGTGATTGTCGATAACGGCCGTTCGCAGGTGCTCGGTTCTGAGTTTCGCGATGTGCTGCGCTGCATCCGCTGCGGAGCCTGTATGAACACCTGTCCGGCCTACCGCCACATTGGTGGACATGGGTATGGCTCAATCTATCCAGGTCCTATCGGCGCGGTGATTTCTCCGCTGCTCGGCGGCTATAAAGATTTCAAAGATCTGCCGTATGCCTGTTCGCTCTGCACGGCCTGCGACAGCGTTTGTCCGGTACGTATTCCGTTATCAAAACTGATCCTGCGTCATCGTCGCGTTATGGCTGAAGAGGGCATTACCCCGAAAGCCGAGCGCCGGGCGATAAAAATGTTCGCGTATGCCAATAGTCATCCTGGGCTGTGGAAAGTGGGGATGATGGCAGGCGCGCATGCGGCGAGCTGGTTCATCAATGGCGGTAAAACGCCGCTCAAGGTTGGCGCGATTGGTGACTGGATGGAGGCGCGCGATCTGCCTGATGCTGACGGCGAGAGCTTCCGCAGCTGGTTTAAGAAACATCAGGCGCAGGAGAAAAAGAATGGATAACCGTACCGCGTTTTTAAACACCATCGCCCAGGCGCTGGGCCGCCCGTTGCGATTCGAACCGCAAGCGGATGCCGCGCCGGTGAACAACTATGCCAATGAGCGCCTGACCGAACTTAGCCCCGAGCTGCGCTGTGATGCGTTTATCCAGTTTGCCAGCGAAGTGATGCTGGCCCGCTGTGAGTTGACTCGCGAGGACCAGGCCGCAGACACGGCGCTTCGTCTGTGCGAAGAATTGGGTCATCAACCGGTGGTGCTGAGCGGCGACAGCCGATTGGTGGAACTGGGGATAACCGAACGCCTGCAGCAGGAATGCAATGCCGTGGTCTGGGATCCGGCTCGCGGTAGCGAAAATATTACCCAGGCCGAGCAGGCGAAAGTCGGCGTAGTGTATGCCGAGTACGGCTTAACGGAGTCCGGCGGCGTGGTGCTGTTTTCCGCACCCGAGCGAGGGCGTTCCCTGAGCCTGTTGCCGGAGTCCTCGATTTTCGTGCTGCGTAAAAGCACCATTCTGCCGCGGGTGGCGCAGCTGGCAGAAATTCTGCATCAGAAGGCGCAGGTCGGTGAGCGGATGCCGTCGTGCATTAACATCATCAGTGGACCCAGTTCAACGGCGGATATTGAGCTTATCAAGGTGGTTGGGGTGCATGGCCCGGTGAAAGCGGTGTATCTGATTATTGAAGATTGTTGAGGCAGGATGGAAAACCGCTCTGGCGCTACAGGCCAGAGCGGTATCGACGTTATGCAATCATGCTGATGATCAACACGATTATCAGGCCAACCACGGAGTTTACCAGCTCCAGAAGACCCCAGGTTTTCAACGTGTCCTTCACTGACAGGTCAAAGTAGCCTTTGAACAGCCAGAAGGAGGCATCGTTGATATGCGTCAGGGTGTTAGAACCTGCCGCCGTTGCCAGCACCAGTAACGCCGGATCGACCCCCACCAGTTGACCGGTTGCCGGGTCGAGGATCGCTGCGCTAATAATCCCCGCCGCCGTCATGGCGGAGACCACGCCCTGGCCGGTTGCCAGACGAATCAGCACGGTGATCAGCCACGCCATGATATACGGAGAAATATTGCCGTGTGACATCAGCATGCCGATGGTATCGCCGATGCCGGTATCGATAATGGTTTGTTTCAGAACGCCGCCCGCGCCGATGATCAGGATCACCATGGCGATGCTTTTCACCGCGTTTTCAAAGGCGTTCATCACCCATTGCATGTCATGGCCGCGTGCGGTACCAAACAGCACGAAGGCGACAACCATGGCGATAAACATCGCAATTGGGGAGGAGCCTAAGAAGTTGACCACTTCCCACGCCTGCGTCCCTTTGACCAGCCAGATGTTAGCAATGGTGGTGGAGATCATGATGATCGCCGGGATCAGCGGTACCAGAATCGACACACCGAATGACGGCAGGTTGTTCTGGTCAACCGGTACATCGGCTTTCATAAATGAAGGCGTTGGGCGGTCAAGGTTACCGAGGAACTTCGGCAGGATAAGTCCGGCGCAGATCACGCTCGGAATAGTGACCAGAATACCGTAGATATAGACCATACCCATATCGGCACCATAGGCGTTTACCAGTGCCACCGGGCCCGGCTGTGGCGGGAACAGTGAGTGTGCGGTGGTCGCTGCAGCAACGGCCGGAATGGCCAGTTTCAGGAACGGGATCTTCGCTTCTGCGGCAATGACGATCACCAGCGGCGCCAGCATAATAAAGGCCACTTCGTAGAACATCGCCAGGCCGAAGATCAGGCCGATAATGATCACCGATAGCTGCACATAGCGCAGGCCGAGGCGCGCCAGCAGCGTATGAGCAATCTGATGCGCCGCCCCGGAATCGACCATCAGTTTACCGATGACCGCACCGAACACCACGATAATTGCCAGTTCACCCAACGTACCGCCGAAGCCGGATTTCATGGTGTGCAGCAGCTCCATTAAATCCATCCCCGCCAACATGCCGACGGAGAGTGCTGCCAGCAGCAGGGCGACCATTGAGTTTATTTTGAAACGCAAATTGAGCACCAGCATGAGGCCGATGCCGAATACAACCCACAGAATATTGAGAACGTGCATAAAACGTCTACCTTGTTTTGGTTGAACCATTATGATTTTGGTTGAGATGTTACACATATTGGTTAACCATTGATGCGATGAATGTCACAATCCATATTCAATGTTGACATTGATAACAGACTGTTCCCTTTCAGGCCGCGCCCTGCAGGCCATTTCCTCTTAACTTCATCACGTTACCTCACTATTTGTGTCAGACCACTGATACAGTTTTTGTGATTTGGTTAACCAATTTTGTTGTTTAGGTTGACATGTGGAGGCGAAAGGTAGAATTTATGCGCCATGTCGTCCGGTTTGCTGGCGTAATGCGTTGAGCACTCCGGCAGTTGAGTAAGTCGTGGCTCGCGGTGTTTGCGCCGGGGGCCAACAATGTGAAGAGGTTAAAAGCATGGAACAGACATGGCGCTGGTACGGTCCTAACGATCCGGTTTCTTTAGCTGATGTGCGTCAGGCAGGCGCTACCGGTGTTGTTACCGCCTTGCACCATATCCCGAACGGGGAAGTGTGGTCAGTTGAGGAAATCGAAAAACGCAAAGCTATCGTTGAACAGGCGGGGCTGGTCTGGTCGGTTGTCGAAAGCGTACCGATCCACGAAGACATTAAAACCCGTTCCGGTAACTATCTGCAGTGGATTGCCAACTACCAACAGAGTCTGCGCAACCTGGCGCAGTGCGGTATTCGCACCGTGTGCTACAACTTCATGCCAGTACTCGACTGGACGCGTACCGATCTGGAATATGTCCTGCCGGACGGCTCCAAAGCATTGCGCTTTGACCAGATTGAATTTGCTGCCTTTGAGATTCACATCCTCAAACGTCCCGGAGCAGAAGCAGACTACACCGCTGAAGAGGTCGTTCAGGCGCAGGAACGCTTCACCACCATGACCGAAGAAGATAAAGCGCGTCTGACCCGTAATATCATCGCTGGTCTGCCGGGGGCGGAGGAAGGTTATACCCTTGACCAGTTCCGTCAGCACCTTGAGCGCTACAAAGATATCGATAAAGCCGCACTGCGCGAAAACTTTGCCGTCTTCCTGAAGGCGATTATTCCGGTTGCTGAAGAAGTCGGTGTGCGCATGGCGGTACACCCGGACGATCCGCCGCGCCCGATCCTCGGCCTGCCACGCATTGTTTCCACCGTGGAAGATATGCAGTGGATGGTTGATACGGTCAACAGTATGGCGAACGGTTTCACCATGTGCACCGGCTCTTACGGTGTTCGTGCGGACAACGATCTGGTTGATATGATCAAACAGTTTGGCCCACGCATTTACTTCACCCACCTGCGTTCCACGCTGCGTGAAGATAACCCGAAAACCTTCCATGAAGCGGCGCATCTCAATGGTGACGTGGATATGTATGAAGTGGTGAAAGCGATTGTTGAAGAAGAGCATCGCCGTAAAGCCGAAGGTAAAGAAGATTTGATTCCGATGCGCCCGGATCACGGTCACCAGATGCTGGACGACCTGAAAAAGAAAACGAATCCAGGCTACTCCGCGATTGGTCGCCTGAAAGGGCTGGCGGAAGTGCGCGGCGTTGAGATGGCTATCCAGCGCGCTTTCTTTAGCCGCTAAATCAGACCGGCCGGCAACCTGTCGGGCCGGCTTTTTTCTTTTCTCTTCCCGTCGGCATTTCCGACGGGTTCTGGAGTTCACGATGACAACGACAATTGCCAATAGCAACCTGCCGGTTGCGCGCCCTGCATGGGATAACTCTCGCCTGCAATCCCGTATTGTTCACCTGGGATGCGGTGCTTTTCACCGTGCGCATCAGGCTCTGTACACTCATCACCTGCTGGAAACTACGGACAGCGACTGGGGTATCTGTGAAGTTAACCTGATGCCGGGGAACGACTGTGTACTGATTGAAAATCTGCAAAAGCAACAGCTGCTGTATACCGTGGCAGAAAAAGGTGCGGACAACACCGTACTGAAAGTGATTGGCTCGATGAAAGAAGCCATGCACCCGGATCTTGACGGCTGCGACGGTATTTTGCGTGCGATGGCGCGTCCGCAGACGGCAATTGTCTCGTTGACGGTAACCGAAAAAGGTTACTGTACGGATGCCGCCAGCGGTCAGTTAGATCTCAATAACCCGTTGATTAAACACGATCTGGCGAATCCGACTGCGCCGAAATCAGCAATTGGCTATATCGTGCAGGCGCTGCATCTGCGTCGTGAGCAGGGGCTGCCGGCCTTTACCGTGATGTCCTGCGACAACGTGCGTGAAAATGGCCACGTGGCGAAAGTTGCAGTACTGGGGCTGGCACAGGCACGCGACCCGCAACTGGCGCAGTGGATTGAAGCAAACGCCACTTTCCCATGCACCATGGTGGATCGCATTGTTCCGGCGGCGACGCCAGAGACGTTGCAGGAGATTGCCGATCAACTGGGTGTTTACGATCCGTGCGCCATCGCCTGTGAACCGTTCCGTCAGTGGGTGATTGAAGACAACTTCGTGAACGGTCGCCCTGACTGGGATAAAGTCGGTGCACAGTTCGTTGCCGATGTTGTGCCGTTTGAAATGATGAAACTGCGCATGCTTAATGGCAGCCACTCTTTCCTTGCGTATCTGGGCTACCTCGGTGGTTATGAAACGATTGCCGATACCATGACCAACCCGGCGTACCGCAAAGCCGCGTTTGCATTGATGATGCAGGAGCAGGCTCCCACACTGTCGATGCCGGAAGGCACCGATCTCAATGCGTATGCGACCCTGCTGATCGAGCGTTTCAGCAATCCATCCCTGCGTCATCGTACCTGGCAGATTGCCATGGATGGCAGCCAGAAACTGCCGCAGCGCCTGTTGGACCCTGTTCGTCTGCACCTACAAAACGGCAGCGACTGGCGGCACCTGGCGCTGGGTGTGGCGGGCTGGATGCGCTATACCCACGGCGTGGATGAGCAGGGGCAGACAATTGACGTTGTCGACCCGATGCTGGCGGAATTCCAGCGCATCAATCAGCAGTATCAGGGCAGTGAACGCGTTATGGCCCTGTTGGGATTAAGCGGGATCTTTGGCCATGATTTAGCGGAAAACGCGGATTTTGTGGAAGCAATTATCGTGGCTTATCAGCAACTGTGCGAGAAGGGCGCGCGCGAGTGTGTCGCAGCACTACACGCTGACGCATAACGCCCGAACTATGACGGGTCAATCAAAATATCTGTTTGGTTGACCCGTTTTCTGTTTTTGGCTTGCCGCAAATGCTATAGTTCAGGCGACATAAAGGTTATTTGTAGGCCTGATAAGGTGCGTCCTGCCATCCGACCTACGGATCTGAATAAACGCATCTGACGGATAGAACATAATGAAATCGAACACTTCTCAGCAAAGACCCTACCAGGAAGTGGGTGCCATGATCCGCGATCTCATTGTCCAGACGCCATACCAACCCGGCGAGCGCCTGCCCCCGGAGCGTGAAATAGCCGAGATGCTCAATGTCACCCGCACGGTGGTGCGCGAAGCGTTAATCATGCTGGAAATTAAAGGGCTGGTGGACGTGCGGCGTGGTGCCGGGATCTACGTTCTCGACAACGCTAACGCGCAGACAATCGACAGCACGGATATTAATCATTGCAATGATGCGGGGCCTTTTGAGCTGTTACAGGCACGCCAGCTATTAGAGAGCAATATCGCCGAGTTTGCTGCATTGCAAGCCACGCGCGAGGATATCGTCAAAATGCGCCAGGCATTGCTACTGGAAGAACGTGAGCTGGCCTCCAGCGAACCAAACGGCTCGGAAAGCGGCGACATGCAGTTTCACCTTGCCATTGCCGAGGCCACGCACAACAGTATGCTGGTCGAGTTATTTCGTCAGTCATGGCAGTGGCGTGAGAACAACCCGATGTGGATCCAACTGCACAGCCACCTTGACGATACCCATTACCGCAAAGAATGGATGGGCGACCACAAGCAGATCCTGGCGGCACTCATTAAAAAAGATGCCCGCGCGGCCAAACTGGCAATGTGGCAGCATCTGGAAAACGTTAAACAGCGACTGCTGGAGTTTTCAAACGTTGATGATATCGACTTTGATGGTTATCTGTTTGACTCCTGGCCGTTGGATACGGTTAACGCCTGATTTTTCTTCCCTTTTACAACGTGGGCCATCCCGGCCCACGTATCACTTCCCACTGATTTCCTCTGACTATTTTCCCCGTCCGGACGCGACGTAAAATAATGTTTCCATCAATGCAGATGGCGTTTTTTGCAGCGTTATCGCGGGGCGAAAATTGACATATATCAATTAAAAACAACTTATTTTCGCGTGCAAAAAAATGCATCATTTACCTTATTTTTACCTTTTCGTGCTTATTTTTCGACAAAACAGGTCAATGCGAAGTGAGAATCACATTGATTTTCCCAACGGTTAGTGCCGTTAATGTGTACCTAAAGGCGTATAAAAACAGAGGATTTGGATAAAAGTAGACATTAATCACGCTCCGTAACCTATTGGTCAGAATGATGTTTTGATTGCGCAGGTTGATGACTCGTCCAGCCGCTCCCATTTTAATCAAATGAGTAAGAAAAAATATTCGTAAAGTAAAAATTACACATTATTCTACAATCAAGTTATCTTTCATTTGAAATATCGTTCCACTTTTTTTGGGTTTATTAACAGTTTCATTACTATTGTGATTTTTTTTTGCCGTTGACATGTTTTTACACTGACTGCATATTTCATCGCCATAAGCGTGTTATTGCGTTCAGGAGTTAAAAATGCCTTCTCGAGATTATCCCGATATCCGAAAAGCCAGAGGGACCCGATCTAAAGATATGGTCCTTTTAAGTGCCCGTGTTGATACTTCTCTTTGGGAATATGTTCGAACACTGGCATTTGAAACGCGTAAAAGTAAACAAGACATTATTGCGGAAGCGTTAATGTTACATCGCTCTATTAATGAGAGCGAAAGCGAAAGTTCAAAGTAGTATCTCTCTGCTCGGGTTTTATTTAAAACCCAAAATGAAATATGTCTTGCCACTTCATTATTGCCTTTATCGGTATGTTTTTTGGTGTGTTATTGGTGTTTCCCCTTAATCCATAGGGGACTTTTTTATGCAGGCATTTTGTCTTCATAACAAAGTTGATAGCAAAATTCACAATTAAAAGTGAGTAACAACATGAAAAAGTCAGTAGTGGCATTAGCTGTAATGGCATTAGGGGTAACCTCCGTTCATGCAGCGGAAATTTATAATAAAGATGGCAACAAATTGGATCTGTACGGCAAAGTAAAAGCGGTACATTCCTGGACTGACGGTAAAGATGCTGATGGTACTTACGCGCGTCTGGGTTTTCGCGGTGAGACTCAAATTAACGATCAACTGACCGGTTACGGCCAGTTTGAAAGTCAGTTTGATGCTTCTAAGGCAGAAGGGTCACAGAATGGCGTTAATACACGTCTGGCGTTTGCTGGTCTGGATTACGGCCATGACGTTAGCTTTGACTACGGTCGTAACTACGGTATCGCTTACGATGTGGGAGCTTACACTGACACTCTTTCAGAGTTCGGTGGCGACTCCTTTGAGGATACTGACCGTTTCCTTACTACACGCACTTCTGGCGTTGCAACACTCCGCACCAAAAATCTGTTTGGTGCCGTTGATGGTCTGAACGTTGGCGCGCAGTATCAGGGCCAGGATGACTCTAACGCTAACCCGGCAAAACAGCACGGTAATGGCTACGGCTTCTCGCTGGGTTATGACAATATTGCGGATTCCGGCGTTTCTGCCATTGCGACCTATACCACTAACTCCGTGACTGCTGAGCAGAAACGTAGCGGCTGGGAAGGTGACAACGCTGAGTTCTGGGGCGCTGGCCTGAAATATGACGCGAATGCTATCTACGTTGCAACCATGTACGGCGAGTCCCACAACCTGATTCAGGATGCGGACAAAGCACAGCATTTTGAAGCGATGGCTGCCTATGTGTTTGATTTTGGCCTGCGTCCGAACGTGGCATACGTTCATGCGCGTGACAATGACAACACTGACCTGACCGAATACGTTGCGCTGGGTACTGATTACTACTTCAACAAAAACATGGTGGCCGATGTAGGTTATAAAATTAACCTGCTTGATGGCAAAAACGACGATAACCAGGTTGTTGCTGGCCTGACTTACCAGTTCTAAGTTTTTGTGATGATTGCAAAAGGCGTCTTTAGTAAGACGCCTTTTTTACATGCTTTTGAGGCTCACATCGGTTGGTTTTGCTCCGACGGCAGTTTGCTAAATAGCCATTTCCAGATATCCACTTTTACCCATGCAACGGCACAGAGAATGAGGTAAAAAAGAGGATTATGCGTAATGGAGATACGCATGACTTCCATCAGGTCTACATGCAAGTTTCCGGCTATTGCCATGTTGATAACAAAAATAGAAGCAATAGCACTGGCCAGTAAAATAATAATAGCCTGTATTTTGGCTACCTCCGGAAACTTTCCGGAAGCCCACTGCCACAAGAAAACAGTTGTTAGCAGGAATATAATAAACAATCCTGCCGCACCAAATAGACCATAGTTTTTATAATCGCCTACCGTGCTAATTAAACCAGCCAGAATAATCAACCCAAGTATGAGTTTTTTTAACCTCGACATGTACTCTTCCCGGAAGTGTTGTTGTAATTTAATTTATATGTCCATTTTTACGCATGTGCTATCAGAAAAGGTATATACGTAAAAGTGAATTATAAAGTTTTTAGAGAGGTGTTTGACTGTTATTTGCAGGTTATTAAATGCTGACATTTAATTGCAGAGTAATCTGATGAAGATATATTTATGGCGTTAGCGGAGTGGTGGTCTATACCGACTATAAGCTGTTGTTTATCCCCTGGATAATCCGAGTATATATCAGCTTTTCACGCTAATCCGGCATGTTCAGGAGGCGGGGAACGCGGCTATACAGCGCCAGTCTCCGTTTTCCTGGCGGTAGATAGATTCGGTATGTCCTGGAATCACCCATTCTTCCTCCATGCCAGCAACACAGTCGATGTAGATACAGAGTCCGCAGCCACCGCGTAGCTCGCGGGGAATATCCGCCACCCGAAAGCGGACCCCTGCGGCCTGTAGCGTCTTGCGCATTTTGATGACACCAACGGTGGAATGAAACAAGAACAGCGTTTCCTTCACTGACGTTTCCCCTGACGCTGGCCTATCAACGCAGCCCCGATTGCACCGGCAAACTGTGCGTCGGGATGGGTGTGTACGGGAATGCCGACATGGTCTTCAAGCATACGGGCAAAGGCGTGACAGTGGCTGACTCCGCCGGTAAATAGCAGCGGCGCCTGGGCTGAAAGCCGCCCGATAAAGTTCGCGCTGCGTCTGGCCATCGCGTTGATCACGCCAGCCAGAATCGCCTCCGGCGCGATGCCCGCAGAGCGCAGGCTAATGACTTCTGACTCGGCAAATACTGTACACATGCTGGTAATAGCATGCGGTTCGACGCCAGCGGTAATCGTATCCAACTGCTCTACGCTGGCACCGAGGGTGCGTGAGATGACGTCCAGAAACCGCCCGGTTCCGGCAGCGCACTTGTCATTCATTAAGAAATCGCTGAGATTGCCATCGTCATCCAACTGGATAACTTTACTGTCCTGACCCCCGATATCAATGACTGTGCGGGTGCCGGGAGCCAGCAATCGCGCCCCCAGTCCGTGGCAGGAAATTTCAGTGACCTGTTTGTCGGCATAATCGACGAGCTGCCGTCCGTACCCGGTGAGGGTCAAAAATGGCCTGTTCTCCAGCCCATCCTGCAACGTTTCCCATGCCTGCGCGATCGCATCTGCGGGGCGAAAAGGTGTTGGGCAAAGGAAGCGGCGCCTGATGACGTTACCTTCCAGCAAAATGCCTTTCGTCGCCGTGGAACCGGAATCAATCCCTATTGAGTATGTCATCCGCGTTTCTCACAACATTTCAATGAAGGCGGCGACACGGGTACTGAGCTGGCCGATATCCGCGCTGGAGTAGTCGGTTTCAATCGCGATATAAGGAATGTTGTGCTGTTGGCGTACGTGACGCTTAATCTCGAGCGATTCAACGGCGTAGGTGTGGCAAGCCTGCAAAATGACATCGACAACGCCGTCAGCCTGGTACTCTTCAACCATTTGGCTGAGCATCTTCAGACGTTGATCATTAGGAGAAATACAGGAGCAGCCGATGGCGAGGTATTTATCAGTCAGCGCGTCGTAGACATCGCCGGTTTCCGCCACGCATTGTTCGGTGGCCTTTGCGCCGGTGCAGTTTTCATAACCCACCACCCAACCGCCGTTTTCTTCAATAGCACGAACGACTTTCTCTGCTGCGCCACCAATGGGGCAGCCGGTTATCAGGATGCGCGGACGTGACGCCAGACGTTTTCCGGCCTGCCATTCCAGACGAACGCGCTCGGCCATGCTATTGAGCTCGTCGATCAACGCGTCTTTATCAAAACGGAAAGTGGCGCCGTAGACGACTTTCAGAATGTCACTGCCGCTGAGTGCGGGTGGGTTAAGTTGACCAACGCGGTAGAAATTCGCCAGCGCCCGACGTTCCTTGTTTTTGAGAATAACGGCTTCACGCAGCGCGGTTTCGGTAATGGCTGTGCCAAAACGGGCTTCGACGGCCTGTTGCAGACGCAGGATCTCGGCTTTCCATAGCGCACGCGAAGCCGCATCGCTGGCGCTGTTGGGCAGTTGCATCACATGTACCGCTTTAAATTCGGCCATGTACTCGTACATTTTCTTTTTACCATCGCAGGTGGTTTCGCCCACCACCAGGTCAGAGAAATAGAAGTAGGGGCATTTGTCGGTTTTGCCAAAACCGTAGCTGCTTTTAATTAGCGGACACAGGTTCCGCGGCAGATCTTTTTCGGCCTCTTCAATGGTTTCATCAGAGGTTGAGCATAGGGAAACGACGACCGCGCCCGCCGCCATCGCAATCTCCTGCGGCATAAAAGTGCAATAGGTCCCAACGAGCGGAATACCTTGCTCTTTAAGATCCATTACGGTGAGAAAACCTTTCTGACGGGCGTCGGAGAATTGAGTGAAAATGGCGGGTAAATCGGTGATGAGCGACATGATTTTCCTTCCCCGTAACACGGGAGACAGTAAAAAGACGCCGCATTATAACCCTGTAATATGTCAGGTTTTATTGATGTGCAACAATTGCGCGTTTACAGATTACGACTGTAGACCCGTGAGACTTCCCCCCACGGATGATAGCCCGGTCCGTCAAAGTAAAATCCCGCTTTCTCATATAAGCCTTCCAGGTCGGTACACAAATGGAGCTGCATAAACCCCAACTGTCTGGCCTGCTGCGCAATATGTTCAATCAGGCGAAATGCCAGACCGTGCCCGCGATAGCGAGGATCGATATAGAGCGCACATAGCCACGGCCACAGTTCGCCGCGACTGATAAAATCATTGGTGATCAATCCGGCGCAGCCAACAATGCTGTCGCCATCCTGCAACCAATACCACTGCGGTAGTGGGTTCTTTGCGCCAATGCAACGATGCAGCGCATCCTCGTAAACCTTCATGGAGTCTTCTGAGGCCCATTGTTGTTGAAAGTAAGCGGTGACCTCGTGCCGTTTTTCCGGCGTCTCGCGCAGGGAAAAAATGCGGATGTTCATCGTCATTGAATTTTATTCCTTAAAAGTTCGCCAGCGTTAGCAGGGAAGGAATTTGCGACAACAGGTATAACACCAGTCCGATAGAGCCGCCAACCAGCGTGCCGTTGACGCGAATGAACTGCAAATCTTTGCCGATGTTTAGCTCAATTTGCTGTGACATATCGCGGGCATCCCAGCTTTTCACTGTGTCGCTAATATGGCGCGTCAGGAAGCTGGCGAACTCTGGCGCGACCTTGCGTGCGGCTTGCTCCAGATGTTCATTCAGTGAAGTGCGCAGGGCGCCGTCGGCAACCAGCGTTTCGCCAAACCATTGTCCGGCGCTGGCGATGCGCTGCTTCACGCGGGAATCGTCGGCGTTAATGTCAGTTTTCACCCACTGGCGCAGGTCAGCCCACAGTTCGCCGAGATAACGGTTAAAGGCTTCGTCTTCTTTCAGATAGCTTTTGAGGCTCTCTGCCCGGACGGCCATTTCCGGATCGTGTTTGAGCTTCTCGATAAGCCTTAATGTGGCGCGATCGAAGGCGTGGCGGATCTGATGTGCCCGATCGTGGCTGATATCATCCAGCAGAGAGTTGACGGCATCAGTGACCAACTCGGCGCTGTGTTCACCTAACCATTCGGTTGGCAGGATCTTCGCTTTAAGCGGGTGTTCGGTCTCCAGCCAGCGTACGATCTGCTGGGCGATAAACGCCCGCGAACTGTCGCGCTGAAGCAGGGCGATCAGTTGAGCGATCAGCGTATCGAGCAACGCCTGGTGACGATTGTTTTTGGTCATGCTTTCCAGCATCAGCGCACTGGTGCTGGAAAGATCAACTTTGTCGATCGCCTTATGCACCGCCCGTTTAATAAGCCGCTGAATACGCGAATCATCGGTGAGTTCGAGAAATCCGCTCATGATTTGCAGTAAATGCTGGCCAATACGCTGGGCGTTTTCCGGTTGGCTGAACCAGTGACCAATCAACAGTGCCGGCTCATGGCGACGAATAAGGGCGACCAAAGACTGCGTATCGAGGAATTTCTCCTGAACAAACTGCCCAAGATTTTCCCCAATTCTGTCCTTATTGCGCGGGATGATCGCCGTATGTTGCGCGATAAATGGGATCGGCACCCGGCGAAAAAGCGCTACTACGGCGAACCAGTCCGCCAGTGCGCCCACCATCGCCGCTTCGGCAATCGCCTTGACTCCGAGCACCCAGAAGTTAGGTGGCAGAAATAGCGTAATGACGAAAGTGGCGGCGGCGGCCAGCAGCAGAGAGAGCGCCAGTCGTTTGGCGCGTTTGAGTTCAGCAATTTTATTCATAGGCTTAAGGATAGAGCCAGACGGCGGGATCGCGCAAAATTTGTGGTGTGCCTCCCATTTTAGAGGGGAAGCGCTTATCCTGGGATCCAGTTATCCCAGGCCGGTAGCGGGCCAAGTTCTGCGACCAGAAAATCAATAAACGAGCGCACCTTCGGATTGCTGTACTTGCTGGGAAAATAGAGCGCATACAGGGCGTGGGTTTCGCAGGTGATGGTGCCGTCGAGCATCAGCGGCGTTACCTCCTCTTTTTGAATATGATCGCCAATCAGATAGGTGGGTAAATACGCCACGCCCTGATCTTCCAGCACTGACTTCAGCAATACCAGACTGCTGTTAGCCTGGATAGGCATATGCAGTTTTAACTGATGCAGACGATCCTGTTCATCGGCCACCTTCAGCACCGGTGTGAGACCGGGGTAAACCAGGCAGTCATGATCCACCAGATCGCTTCGGCGCTGGGGCATGCCTTTTTTGGCAAGGTATCCGGGCGACGCGCAGTACGCCCAGCGGATAGGCACCAGCTTGCGCATGGCATAGTTCTGCGGTGGTGCGGTGGAGATACGCAGGGCGATGTCGAAATCTGTTTCATTCAGATTAACGAAGTTATCGTTGAGATCGATATACAGGTTCACATCGGGGAACTGTGAGCGGTATTTATCCACCAGATTTACCAACCGCGAATAACCAAAAGCAATGGAACAGGTTATACGTAATTCCCCCTGCGGGCTGTGATAATAACCAGAGGTGGTATTCAGCGTTTCATCAAATTCTGTCAGTAACTTATTGGCGCGGTTAAATAAATATTGCCCGGCATCGGTTAAGGTAATACTGCGGGTGGTGCGCTTAATTAATGTTGTCCCCAATGTATCTTCCATCGCCGTCAGGCTTTTGCTGACCGCCGACGGCGACACATTAAGCTGAGCGGCGGCCTCCGATAAACCTCCACAGTCGACGATTTTGACGAAAAACTCCAGATGCTTGAGTGAAATCGGCGTACTCATAGTTTCCTTTTATTCACAAGTGATTTGCAAAAACGGTACGAATAGGCCGTTACATTCGCCTTTTAAACATGCAACTATTGAATCACAGGAAACAACCTGCTGGCAAAATGAAAAAATAACAACTTAGGTGAGTTACGTCACAAAATAAAAGGAGGCGAAACGGAAACTCATCACATTGTGAATTTAATCTCATTAATTATTATTCTAAAGGTACCGATTATGTGGTCACGACTCGAACCCTACAGATCGTCGATTATTTTATTAGTTGCTCTGGTGATTGGCGGCTTATTAGGTATTTATGCCCCGACGTTTGCCAGCAAACTCCAGCCGATAGGTCAGATATTCCTGAACCTGTTATTTATGATTATTGTGCCGCTGGTGGGGATCAGCGTCATGTCGTCTATCGCCAGTATGACCGACCTGAAAAGGTTGGGACGTATTATGGCGATCATCTTTATTGTTTCGATCGCGATGGCCTTTATTCCGGCGGCCGGGATCGTAGCGCTGGCGCTATGGTATAACCCGGCGCAGGGCGTCACCATCGATCTCTCGCAGTCCGTGCAGGCGGGCAGCGGCAAGATGGATTTTGTCAGCATGATTACCACCAGCGACTTTATCGGGCTGTTTTCTAAGTCCAATATTCTGGCGCTGATCGTAATGGCGATCATTGCCGGGGTCGCGATTGGTCAATCGGATCAGGCGGGTAAACGTATTGCGTCGCTGCTGGAAGATGCAAATACCGTGATCATGAAGATCGTCTCGATCATTATGAAGGTCGCACCGGTGGGTCTGGGCTGCTATTTCGCTGCCACCATGGCCAGCCAGGACTCTGCGCTGCTGTTAACCTTTGCCCGCGCCATTGGCCTGTTTATGGTCGCCACGCTGGTCTACTTCGTTTTTGGCTCTATTCTCTATTCATATATAGGGGGGGGCATCCCGGCGGTTAAAGCCTTCTGGCGCAATGCGATTGAACCCTCGGCTACCGCGCTGGGGACCTGTTCTTCGCTGGGAACGCTGCCGGTGACGCTGCGTGCCGGTAAGGCGATGGGGATCAACCCGGAAATCGTTGATGTCTCTATTCCGCTGCTGGTTAACCTGAATAAAGGCGGCGTAGCGATGATTGCCGCACTGAAAATTGTCTTTATCTATTCCGTGCTGGGCATGGAGTTCACTACTGAGACCTTCTTCCTGACCATGCTGATTGCGGTGCTCTCCGCCATTATCGTCGGCGGTGTGCCGGGCGGGGCATTCCTCGGTGAAATTTTTATCGTCACCACGCTGGGCCTGCCAATGGAAGCGATCCCGATGTTGGTGGTACTGGGCACCATTACCGATGCGCCGGCCACACTGATTAACGTTATCCATGATTTGAATGCGGCGCAGATTGTTGAACGGTTCGCTGGAAAAAAGCAGACCAATACTGAAATCAACTCTACTGCTGCGGTGGTATAGGTTTTCACACGGATTAAGAACAGGAGAAGTTATGAAAGACGCAATGAAGCTTGAAACACATCTGGTCGTGGCTGGACGCGATAAACGCTACACCCAGGGCGCGGTGAATCCGGTGATCCAACGTGCCTCTTCGCTGGTGTTTGATACTGTGAAGGACAAAAAATTTGCCACCGCGAACCGTGCGAACGGCGAACTGTTTTACGGTCGTCGCGGAACCTACACCCACTTTGCTTTCCAGAAAGCAATGAGTGAGCTGGAAGGCGGCGTAGGCTGCGCGCTGTACCCGTGCGGCGCTGCGGCGGTCACTAATGCGATTCTGGCGTTTGTCCAAAGTGGCGATCATATTCTGATGACAGGTGCTGCCTACGAGCCAACCCAGGATTTCTGCAATAAGATCCTGAGTAAATTCAACGTGGAAACCACGTATTACGATCCGCTGATTGGCGCGGGTATCGTCGATCTTCTGCGTCCGGAAACAAAGGTGGTGTTCCTCGAGTCCCCGAGTTCAATCACGATGGAAGTTCAGGACGTGCCGGGAATGGTGAAGGCTATACGCGCGGTGAATCCGGAGATTGTCATTATGATCGACAACACCTGGGCGGCGGGCGTGCTGTTCAAAGCGCTGGATTATGGCGTGGATATTTCCATTCAGGCAGGGACGAAGTACACCATCGGTCACTCGGACGGCATGCTGGGCACGGCGGTGTCGAACGCCCGCTGTTGGGATCGTCTGCGTGAAAATTCTTACCTGATGGGGCAAACGCTGGATGCCGATACGGCCTACAACGGTAGCCGCGGACTGCGTACCCTGGCGGTACGTCTTAAGCAGCATCAGGAGAGCAGCATCCATATTGCTCGCTGGCTGTCGGCAAGACCGGAGGTGGCACGTGTGAACCATCCGGCATTACCGGAATGTCCGGGGCATGAGTATTTCCAGCGCGACTTTGCGGGAAGCTCGGGACTGTTCTCATTTGTGCTGAAAAAGAGGCTGACCGACGAACAGATGGCGAATTTCCTCGATAACTTTTCGCTGTTCCATATGGCCTATTCGTGGGGCGGATTTGAGTCACTCATCCTCGCTAACCAGCCGGAAGAACTGAACAGCATCCGCCCGGCCGGGGATGTGAATTTCAGCGGAACGCTGGTCAGGGTACATATTGGCCTGGAAGATGTTGATGACCTGATTGCCGATCTGGACGCAGGATTTGCCCGCATTGCTTAAGATGGTGTGATCTTAGCCGGATGCGGCGCAGGCGCCTTATCCGGCCTACTACTATGTCATTGTGACAGGCCGGATAAGCATCTGACAGGCTAGTTTTCAGTGGCTAACGTAGCTGCTTCATGCTGGCGTACCCGTTTTAATAAACCCGCCAGCGTAAATACCACAATGATCCCGGCGGCCACCGCCAACAGATGAAACGACAGTCTGCCACCGTTAAACCACAGCCAGCGCCCGACTTCGACAGAAACGGCCATCACCGTCAGGATCACCATGTTCAGTGATGCGGAGACCGTACCTTTCGGCAAGTTATTGGAAAACAGCGTAAAACGAAACAGCGTTGGGAAGATCATCCCAATACCAAACGCATACAGGCTGGTTCCCAGCACCGACCACAGCCAGACGTGCGGCCACAGTAAGTTACCGACAATCAGCACTGCCAGCCCGCTCAGTTGAACAGGTGCCGCCCGCCAGATAAAGCGCGGTCGGGTCGGATCTTTCACAAACCGTACGACGACCATGTTGGCCACGATCACGGCGCCAAATACCGGCGCCTGTGCCCAGGCAAACTGCGATGTGGTCATACCGCCCGCGTCAATCAGGATCACCGGCGAGACCGCCACCCAGCTCATCATCGGGATATAGCTTAACGACAGCGTGGCTGCGCCAAACAGGAACACCCGGTTGCGGAAAACGTCGCGGAAATCACGCAGTACGCTGCACGCGCTGAACGGCACAGCACCGCGCTGGACAGTCTCCGGCATCGCCAGGGCTAACCCCACCAGGGCGATAAGCCCCATGACGGCGATAATGGCAAACAGGATCTTCCAGTGTACAAAATGCATCAGCGCCGCCCCGGAAAGCGGGCCGATAACCGGGGCAACCAGTACAATGGATGTGATAACGGCCATCAGCTTAATGGCCTTTGTTTGCCCAAATGCCTCTTGTACCGTGACATAACCGACAGTGGCGATAAAGCAGATGCTGGTGCCCTGCACGAAACGCGCGATCAGAAATTGTGTCATCGAGGTAGTGAAGAGTGTCGCCGTGCAGGCCAGCGTAAAGATTAACGCCCCTGCAATCAGTACCGGTCGGCGGCCAATCCTGTCGGAAAGCGGCCCCAACAGCCACTGCAGCGCCATCCCACCCGCCAGATACAGACTGACTGCAGCAGGAGCCAGGCTGACATCGGCGTTGAAATCTCGCACTACATTGATGATGCCGGGCTGGATCAGGTCCGTCGACAGATAGGCCGCGAAGTCATACAAAATCAGCGCGATAGGGAAAAATAGCGTTGTGGCGCGTTGAGCGAAAAACGCGAGAATCCGTTGCATAAAACAGCTCCTTGTCGGGAGAAAACCCTCAACGGGAATAGCGAAATTCAATACCGTCTTAGAGACGTCAGGCTGGTGACAGAAAAAACAGACTGCAGATGTACTGAATTTCATGTAATCAAAAACGCTGCCTGCGTGAAACGCAAACAGGAAATACGCCTCTCTGACTCAGGTCAGAAAACGTAACGATTACAAGTGACAATCAGCACATTACACCTCGGGAAGAGAACGTTGAACGGAAAATAACCTCCCGCAGTGTAATGCGGATTGGATGATAATTAAACGAGTTTATCGGGTTAATGCGTAGGAATTAAAGGGGTTTAACGCGGGAATGTGCATTGAGATAGCGATTCTGCGTGAGGTATTCCAGACAAATGCAGACGTTACAAAGGAACGTTTTTATCTCTGATAACGTCTCGCAAAGAGAGAAAGTCGCAGGTGAGGGAGCAGTTTTCTGACGCTAAAGTCATGGCATCTTATTTCCAGGTGACGGACCGCCATGAATACAGCACCGACTTCCACACCGCATGATGCGGTTTTTAAAACGTTTTTGCGCCACCCAGAGACAGCTCGGGATTTTCTACAAATACATCTTCCCGCTTCGCTGCGCGAACTTTGCGATTTTCAGACGCTGAAACTCGAGTCAGATAGTTTTATTGAAGAGGATTTACGTGCGTATTACTCCGATGTGCTGTGGTCGGTGAAAACGACGGAAGGGGATGGATATATTTATGTGGTAATTGAACACCAAAGCACCCCGGATGCGCATATGGCATTCAGACTGATGCGCTACGCGGTAGCGGCCATGCAGAAACATTTAGATGCCGGGCATCAGCAACTGCCGCTGGTGGTGCCGATGCTGTTTTATCACGGCGCTAAAAGCCCGTACCCTTATTCTCTATGCTGGCTGGACGAGTTTGCCAACCCGAAACTGGCTCGTCAGCTGTATGCTGCGGCGTTTCCGCTGGTGGATATTACCGTTATTCCAGATGACGAAATTGTGCAGCATCGACGCATGGCGCTGCTGGAGTTGATCCAAAAACATATCCGTCAGCGCGATCTTATGGGGCTGGTCGAGCAACTTGTTTCCCTGTTAGTTAACGGCTCGACTAATGACAGTCAGCTAAAGACGCTGTTTAATTATATTTTGCGAACCGGCGATGCACCTCGCTTCAATACGTTTATCAGTGCAATTGCCGAACGTTCACCGCAGCATAAGGAGCATTTGATGACGATCGCGGACAGATTGCATGAGGCAGGTTTTCAAAAAGGATGGCTCAAAGGTCAGCAGGAAGGAAAGCACGAAGGTAAACAAGAAGGTAAACAGGAAGGGTTAATAGAGGGGCGACGTGATGAGGCGCTACGTATTGCCCGCACCATGCTGGCAGATGGCATCGATATCAGCACGGTACAAAAAATTACCCGGCTTTCCGCTGAAGATATCCAGGGGTTAAGCCACTGGATAAAAGCGTAGCCGGGTGTACCGATTTACTCTATCGCCACCTTTACCGCCTCGCCGAGCTTTTGCATCACTTCCTGATGCTTCTCGTTTGGCGGTAACGCACAGTTGATACGCACGCAGTTGCGATACTTTCCGGATGCGGAGAACAGCGAACCCGGTGCGACCTGGATTTTCAGGCGACACAGCTGTTTGGCAACACAGACCATATCGACCTGCTGTGGCAATTCCACCCACAGCATAAAGCCGCCTTTTGGTCGGGTGACGCAGATGCCGCAGGGGAAGTACTCCCGCACCCAGCAGGTGTAGATCTCCATATTGCGCTGATAAATCTGGCGCATGCGTCGGATATGACGATGGTAATGACCTTCGCGCACAAAGGTGGCTGCCGCCAGTTGCGTGGCAGGAACGTTGGTGCCAATGACAGCGTATTTCATGTGCAGCAGCTTGTCGTAATAGCGACCGGGGATGACCCAACCGACGCGCAGACCTGGTGCTACGGATTTGGTAAACGAACTGCACAACAGAACCCGACCGTCGCTGTCCCAGGAGTGAATGGTGCGTGGGCGCGGGTACTCCGTTGCCAGCTCGCCATACACATCATCTTCAAAAATCACAATATCGTGGCGTTGGGCGAGGGCGAGCACCGCTCGCTTACGCGCATCCGGCATAATAAATCCGAGCGGGTTATTGCAGTTGGGAACCAGTAGCACTCCTTTGATTGGCCACTGATCCAGCGCCAGTTCCAGCGCTTCAATGCTGATCCCGGTATCTGGATCGGTCGGGATCTCAATGACTTTGATCCCCAAACCGCGCAGCAGCTGCATTGTGCCGTAATAGGCCGGAGATTCAACGGCAACAATGTCTCCAGGCTGGCAGACCGTCAGCAGCGCCAGCGACAGGCCGCTCTGGCTGCCGCTGGTGATGACAATATCATCCGCATTGACGACTGAACCGCTGTCCAGCATCAGGCGCGCAATCTGACTGCGCAGTTCACGACAGCCGGAGATTTCATCGTAGCCCAAAATCGCTTTCAGATTGTGCTGCGCCACGCGGCTTAGCTCGCGCCACAGTGGTTTCAGGCTGGGTTGATTAATATCGGGCACGCCACTGCTAAAAGGCGTGATGGATTTGTCCGCGTTGCCTTTCAGCATATCCAGCACCTGATCCCACTGGGTTATTTCGACCGGACGCTGCACCGGCCGTGACATTGGCGGTACGGGGGGCTGTGCTTTTTGTGGGGCGACAAAGTAGCCAGAGCGCGGCTGCGGGGTGATCAACTGGCGCTGTTCCAACGTCTGATAAGCCTGCTGTACAGTGCTGATGCTGACACCATGCTCCTGACTCAGACTGCGCACCGAGGGCAGCTTTTCGCCATGACGGTACAGCCCTTGCTCAATACGTTCGGCCAGCAGGTTGGCCAGATGTTGGTAACGGGTCATGCTGTATCCTTCATGGGTACCATACAGATTAAAAAACCAGTACAGATTGGCGTAATTAATGCGATGCAGAATCCTTTTTAACCAATCTGTATGTTAAAGAAAAGTACTTTGTGAGTCTGTATTGTCCCTGGCCAAATCCGGGAAGATAAAGCCTCTGGCAAGACGGGGAGGTAAGGTATGGAATTTCACGAGAATAAAGCAAAGCAGCCGTTTATTGGATTGGTGCAGATCTGGCAGGCAATAAAACGGTGGCGACTACGGGCGCAAACGCGACGTGTATTGCATCATATGAGCGATGAACGGCTGCGGGACGTCGGGCTGCGACGCGATCAGGTGGAGTGATTTTTCTTCCACTAACAAAGGCCGGGGCTACCGTAGCCCGGCTACTTTTATATTCACCACGTTTATCAATTCATGCTTCTGGTTAGTCCGTTTCTTGATACTTACCCTGATAAGTATTATTTTCTTCTCCGCGATGAGGGGAAAGAAACATGACTGAAGATGAACTGTTTGCCCGCCGCCCAATGGGGATGCGCATGGCAATGGTGGTACGCCAGTGGCGGGCCATTATTGATGCTGCCATCACCGATACAGGCCTGACGCAGTCCAGCTGGACGGTACTGATGCAACTGTATCAACTGGGAGACAACGTCTCGGTCAGTGAACTGGCACAAATGCAGGGCATTGAACTGCCGCCGCTGATGCGCACCCTCTCGCAGCTGGAAAAGCAGGGCTATCTGCTGCGTTCCACATCGCCTTATGACAAACGCATCCGCCTGCTAACGCTGACCGCGCAAGGCCGCTTAAGGCTTGAAGAACTTAACCGGGTGATTGAGACATACCAACATCGCGTCACCTGCACCATTCCTGAAGCGGAACTCGCTTCCTTCAGCGCTACGCTCAATCAAATCGCCTGCAATTTGCGGACAATCCGCGAAGAAGATAACAAGAACTAAAAAACTATGATGACCCCAGAACAAAAATTTGCCCGTTGGGTAAGGGTGAGTATTGCCGCTTTCCTGGTAATATTCGCCTGGTTTATCGTTGCCGATATCTGGATCCCGCTGACGCCGGACTCCACGGTGATGCGCGTGGTAACGCCTGTTTCCTCGCGTGTTTCCGGCTACGTCTCGCAGGTTTATGTGCATAACAATAGCCAGGTGAAGAAGGGTGACTTGCTGTACGAGCTGGATCCGACACCGTTTATCAATAAGGTCGAAGCCGCGCAAATCGCCCTTGAGCAGGCGAAGCTGAGCAATCAGCAACTGGACGCGCAGATTGCCTCTGCCCGCGCCAATCTGCGTACCGCACAATTCACTGCCCGCAACGATAAGACCACCTTCGACCGCTACCAGCGGCTGAGTACGATGCAGAACGTCTCGCAGTCCGATCTCGATAAGGTGCGTACCACCTGGCAGACCAGTGAACAGTCGGTCGCCGCGCTGAGTGCCAGTATTCAGAACCTGCTGATCCAGCGCGGTGAGCGCGATGATGGCCGCAACGTCACGCTGCAAAAATATCGCAATGCGCTGGACGAGGCGCAGCTGAATCTCGGCTGGACGAAGGTGCATGCAGAAACCGATGGCACGGTGAGCAACCTCCAGCTCAACCCCGGACTGTATGCCACTGCAGCTACGCCGCTGCTGGCGCTGGTCAGCCACCAGACGGATATTGTGGCTGACTTTCGCGAGAAAAGCCTGCGCCACACTCGGGTAAATACCGATGCCGCCGTGGTGTTCGATGCCATGCCGGGCAAGGTCTTCTCTGCCCGCGTTACCAGCAGCGATGCCGGTATTCTGGCGGGTCAGGAGCAGGTTAATGGCCAGCTGTCGCAACCGGAACAGTCAACCCGCTGGGTGCGCGATGCCCAGCGTATGCGCATTCATGTGGCGCTGAACGAACCGCTCGACACGCCGCTACCGACCGGGGCACGCGCCACGGTACAGCTGTATAACAGCGAAGGAATGTTCGCACGCACCTTTGCCGGGGTGCAGATCCATCTCGTTAGCTGGCTGCACTATGTCTATTAACACCCTGGCCCATGTTTTTACCCCGCACGGGAACATTGTCTACACCGCCAATGATTTTCGCCAGACCCTGCGTATTTCCGTCGCCGGGACAATCGCACTGAGTATTTCGACCTTTTACAACGTGCAGTACGGCGTGTTCTTTGTGGTTTATCCGCTGATGCTGCTGTCGCTGGTGCCGGTATTTAACCGCCATGTGGCAACCCAGTTCGTGTTCAGCGCGGCGGTGAACTGCGTTGAAATGGTGCTGATTGTCGGTTATCTGTCGCAGTGGCCGCTGATCATGACGCTGGTGGTGTTTGGCCTGTATGTGATGCGTTTTCGTTTTATGAGTAAAGGGCCGCTGTTTCTGCTCGGTTCGATGGGTGTGGTGTGCCAGAGCACGATGCTCAACTTTATGAGCTATCCCGCCACTAACTGGCATACGCTGATGTTCTCCAATATGGAAGCCTGCGTCATGGCGGTGGCGCTGAGCGCGCTGCTGCATTATCTGATCCCGGACGTGGAGCCGCGCCAGCCGCCGCCGCGCATTGAGAAAAATGCCGCCCGGGTGCGCCATGAGTCGCTGCTTTCCGGCACGGTGGCGACGATGATTTTTGTGGTCTTCCAGATCTGTGATTTGAGTGATTCGCTGTCGGCGCTGATGGCGGGGATTTTGATCCTGTTCCCGATGCACTATCGAGGCGCGGTGATTAGCTCGATTTGGCGCGTGGTCGGCGTGGTGCTGGCCTGCCTGTATATTCTGCTGGTGCAGCTGCTTATCTATGATTTCAGTAACCATATGCTGCTGATGATGCCGCTGATTGGCCTCGGGCTGGCGTTCAGCGCCCGCCTGCACGTGATGGAAAAAGTCGGCGCGGGCGTGGGTTTTGCCAGTATCACCACCATCGGCATTATGTTTGGCCAGAACCTGCACCCGGATCAGGACCTGGTATTCAGCGATCTGTACCGCATCACCTCCGTCACCGTCGCGCTGGTGGCAACGCTCACCATGGTGTTTCTGGTGCATCGGGTGCTCAACTGCTTTGCCGCGACGCGGTTTGTGATTACCGAGTGAGTGGGGGCAAGATAGGCAGAAATTGCTCATCCCTGGATAAATTAAGGGGTTATTATTGACGCACTTTTGCTTCAAGGAAGGATCAATACCAGGATGAAAGCCACAGAAGCCCGCTTACTTGATTTTCTCAAACGCTCACAGCAATTTGTTATCCCGATCTATCAACGCACCTATTCATGGTCTGAACAGCAATGTCGCCAGCTTTGGGACGATATTATTCGTGCCGGGCAGCGTGATGATATTTCGGCCCATTTTATTGGCTCCGTTGTTTATATTGAGCAGGGGCTGTATCAGGTTTCGGGGATTTCTCCGTTGCTGGTTATTGATGGTCAGCAGCGTTTGACCACTGCAATGCTGCTGCTTGAAGCGCTATCCCGTCACCTTGGTGATGAAGAATTAATTGACGGCTTCTCCGCCATGAAATTACGCAATTACTATTTGCTCAACCCTTATGAATCCGGGGAGAGAGGCTATAAGCTGCTGCTGACGGAGACCGATAAAGACAGCCTGCTGGCGCTGATTAAGCAAAAACCGCTGCCTGAAAACGGTTCGCAGCGTATCGCGGCCAATTTTGAATTCTTCGATGAGCAAATCAGTAAATTAGGCGATGACCTGATTTCACTGTGTCGTGGGCTATCGAAGCTATTGATTGTCGACGTGGCGCTCAATCGCGGGCAGGACAATCCGCAGCTGATCTTTGAAAGCATGAACTCCACAGGGAAAGCGCTCAGCCAGGCCGATTTAGTGCGTAACTTTATTCTGATGGGGCTGGAGCCGGAGCATCAGACGCGGCTGTATGATGATCACTGGCGGCCGATGGAAATTGCCTTCGGGCAGAAAGGCTACAGTGAATATTCCGATAGCTTTATGCGCCATTATCTGACGGTCAAAACAGGGGATATTCCCCGTACTGATGAAGTTTATGACGCCTTTAAGCTGCATGCGCGTAGCCAGGCTATCGCCGAAGTGGGTGTCGATGCGCTGGTGGCGGATATTCAACGCTATGCGGAATATTTTTGTGCAATGGCGTTGGGTAAAGAAAACGATAAACTACTCGCGACTGCATTTCAGGATTTGCGGGAATTAAAAGTTGATGTTGCCTATCCGTTCCTGCTGGTGCTGTATCACGATTACCGTGAGGGTGATTTATTGCCCGACGATTTCCTGAGTGCAATAAGACTGATTGAGTCGTATGTTTTCCGCCGCGCGGTGTGCGCCATCCCCACGAATTCGCTAAATAAAACCTTCGCCACGTTTTATCGAGTACTGGATAAAGAAAACTATCTGGAAAGTATTCAGGCGCATTTACTGGACCTGCCGAGCTATCGGCGTTTTCCGGATGATGATGAATTCAGCCATAAATTAAAAGAGCGTGATCTGTATAACTTCCGCAGCCGCAGTTACTGGCTACGTCGCCTGGAAAATTATCAGCGTAAAGAGCGCGTAGCGGTGGATGAATATACGATTGAACACATTATGCCGCAGAATGAAAATCTGTCGGCAAAATGGCGTGAAGAATTGGGCAGCGACTGGGAGCGAATACATAAAGAGCGGCTACATACGCTGGGGAACCTGACGTTAACCGGCTATAACTCGCGTTACAGCGATAAAGCCTTTGCGGAAAAACGCGATATTGAGGGTGGCTTTAAAGAAAGCCCGCTGCATTTAAACGCCGGATTAGGGCTGTGCGAGAAATGGGATGAAGCAGCGATGGATGCGCGGGCCGAGCGTCTGGCGAAGCGTGCCGTTCAGGTCTGGTGCGCGCCTGCGCTGAGTGAAGAGGTGCTGAGCCAGTATCGCCAGCAGCCAGAAAAAACCATGAACTACAGCCTGACGGACTTCCATCAACTGGAAGTTGGTTCGCATAGCCGGATGCTGTTTGACCAGCTGGCACCGGAAATTTTAAAGCTGGATGCAAGCATCACCCAGGACGTGCTGAAGCTGTATATTGCCTTCAAGGCGGAGACCAATTTTGTCGACGTGGTACCGCAGAAAAGCCGACTGCGCCTGTCGCTGAATATGCCGTTCCATGAGCTGGTTGACCCGAAAGGAATGGCGAAAGACGTAACGGATCTTGGTCGCTGGGGCAATGGTGATGTAGAGGTCGGTTTCAGCGATATTGCCCAGCTACCGTATGTGATGGGGCTGATTCGCCAGGCGTTTGAAAAACAGATGGATAGCGCGGCTGTATAGCCTCGATGTCAACCCGGCAGCATGGAGGCTGCCGGGGATAACGTTATCGTTCCTGCTTGCGCGGCCTCGCTGAAATCACGTCGATAAACTCCTGCACCTGCTGTTGTTTACGTGCGGACAGCTTGCACACCCGACGCAGCGACTGTAGCAATGCGGGTTCTTCCGGCTCCGGCAGTTTTGTCGTTAGCACAATGCAGCCGGGCATCACTCTGACATCGAATTTGCAGCCGGTGGCGAAACCGGCCGCTTCCAGCCACTGGCCTTTCATAATAATTGCCGGAACATGCGTGTAATCCGGGTAGCGACTCGCATAGCTAACGGTGCCCAGACGATTATTTGCCGGGGAGACTTCTGGATCGTTGAATTCTGCAATAGAATGCGGGGTAGTCATGATGGCTATTCTCCGAGAATAGTGATTGTGATTAGCGAGACGCTCGTGTTGCAGCACGAGCGTCTTGCGAAAAATAACACCTGTAAAAATAACCAGTAAATAAAAATAAAGCCAGCTAAAAATAAACAATAATAAACACGTAGCTGGAAATATTGATGAGAAATATAAATCACGCCGGATAAGCTATCCGGCAATAATCAAAACCTTAAGCAGGCAACGCGAAATGACCCGTCGCCATATCAAACATCAGGCGGGCAAAGCCCTTAGCGCACTGCGGGTTTGATAAATACTGCAGCATAAATTCTTGCCGCGCTTCGTCGCTGTCCATCACCGCGTCGTCCACTGCTTTGAAAAAACCACCTAATATTGCCTGCTCAGGGCTGTTATTTTTTATTTGTTTCATCACGGTTTCATTCTCAGTGATTTTATTAAACACGGTCATTGCGCTGCTGAGCATATCTTTATCCGTCAGATGATCGGTGATAAATAGCTCATTCATTCGCGATAAAATATGCGACAGAAATTCCTCTTTCTTGTCCTTTGGTTTTGCCGTACCCACATCGTTACTGGGATCAAGCGTATATTCCGCAGCATCTTCCTGTAATTTCAGATGCTGTTCGTGGATCTTCGATAAGCGATAGTGGCTCATCTCCACGTTGCTGAGATCGATCTCATCTTCCTCCAGTCGCTGTTCGTGCAGCAAAGGTCTTAAATGGCGGGCGAACAGGCTGAGCTTTTCCAGATCTTTGTCATCGTACTCGACGATCTGCGACATAAACTCGTAGAAGCGCACAAAGCTGCCGAGATCCTTCTTGAAAATCTCCAGCCGATCTTTTTCCTGCTTACAGGCTTTAAAGCTGTTTTCGGCATTGGTGATCAGCACTACATCACCGGTTTTTTTGGTTCTTTCAAACATCTCTTTGGCGGTCAGATAAGCGTCGATAGCGAGGGCATAGCGCTTCTGCCAGCGCTCAACGGCCGGGCGGCAGATATTACTGATGGCGGCGTTGGATTTATTCTTTGTAAAAAACGCGTCACAGAACTGATCCACCTCGTTCCACTGGAAAATCTGGCTGGCACGCAGTTTCTCAAACAGATCAAATACCTGCTGGGGATCGCTGACGTCGGTCAGCTCGGCGGTCTGATAATAGGGCTGGAAGGCATCCAGAATATCCTGCGGCTCGTTATAAAAATCGAGCACAAAAGTGCCGGACTCCGCTTTGCCCGGATAGGTACGATTCAGACGAGAAAGCGTCTGGACGCACTCAACGCCGCCGAGCGCTTTATCGACATACATGGCGCACAGCTTAGGCTGGTCAAAACCGGTCTGGAATTTATTGGCAACCAGCATCACCTGATAATCATCGCTATCGAACGCTTTGCGCATATCCCGGCCTTTCAGCCCCGGATTCATGTTTGCTTCTGTGAACTTCTGGTTCAGTAATGCGTCGCTGTTAGGGTCGCTCTCCTGAAACTCGACTTCGCC
The DNA here is from genome assembly GCF_028069825.1 of Citrobacter sp. Igbk 14. NCBI lineage: Bacteria > Pseudomonadati > Pseudomonadota > Gammaproteobacteria > Enterobacterales > Enterobacteriaceae > Citrobacter > Citrobacter sp. Igbk 14. The sequence goes on along the minus strand of NZ_JANEWM010000053.1, from coordinate 2,141 downwards.
GGAAAACGCCACCATGGCGCTGATTTTTGCATAGCGGTTTTCGGCGATGTATTTATCAAATGCCAGTTTGTAACGTACCGCTGCCTTGCGTGAACTGGTGACCACCATCGCTTTTGCCTGCCCGCCGAGCAGGTTCATCACATGCTTGCGAAAGTGCTCGACGATCACTTTCACCTTCTGCGAGACGTTGTAATCGTGCAGCGTGACCCATTGGTTTAGCCTGACCTTGGCCCGATTGCTGTCCACTTCGCGGTCTTTATCTTCCAGCTTTTGCAGCAGCTGATACGCCACTTTATAGCTGGTGTAGTTTTTCAGCACATCAAGAATAAAGCCTTCCTCAATGGCCTGACGCATGGTGTATACGTGGAATGCCGCCGGTTTGTTGGTGGCCGATGCCGGTTCGCCTGGGTGCGGGAGGCGACCAAAAAGCTCCAGCGTTTTGGCCTTCGGTGTGGCGGTGAACGCATAATAGTTCAGATTGCCGCTGTTGCGACGCGCGGCAATGGTGGCGTTGAGGCTGTCCTCTGACGACAGTACCGTGTCGTCGTCCCGCTCTTCACTCATCAGCACTTCTTTTAGCTGCCGTGCCGTGGATCCGCTTTGCGACGAGTGCGCTTCGTCGGCAATCACCGCGTATTTACGCTGCTTCAGGCTGACGCTGTTTTCAATCGCTTTCAGTACGAACGGGAAGGTCTGAATGGTGACGATAATAATCGGCTGCGAGTGTTCCAGCGCGCTGGCCAGCTTTTCCGACTTGGAGCCATCGCCCTCTTTATTATTTATACGCCCGACCACGCCGTCGGCATGTTCGAACTGGTAGATGGTGTCCTGCAACTGATCGTCGAGCACCGTGCGATCGGTAACCACGATAACCGAGTGAAACCGCTTCTCGCCGCTGTCATCATACAGGCGAGAAAGCTGGTGCGCAGTCCAGGCGATGGAGTTCGACTTGCCGGAACCGGCGCTGTGCTGGATCAGATATTTGTTGCCGGTTCCCTCGAGCGCCGCGGCTTGTAGCAGTTTGTTGACCACATCCCACTGGTGATAGCGCGGGAAGATCAGACTCTCTTTTTTGTACTTCTGCCCGTTCCAGTCCTCTTTCTCTTCGATTTGTAGATGTACAAAGCTGGCGAGGATTTTCAGCAGGTTATCCGGCTGCAGCACTTCGTTCCACAGATAGTCGGTCGCATAGCGGCCCGCGTCTTCCGGGATGTCATTGCCCGCGCCGCCTACTTTTGTGCCTTTGTTGAACGGCAGGAAGAAGGTGTCGTCGCCCGCGAGTTTGGTCGCCATATAGACGTCGAACTGGCTGACGGCGAAGTGCACCAGCGCCCCGCGCTTAAAGGTCAGCAGCGGCTCGGGCTTGTTGGTGGCCGGGTCTTTCGGCAGCCGGGTTTTCTTATACTGGGTAATGGCGTTCTGCACCGCCTGCTTAAACTCGGATTTCAGCTCCAGCGTGGCGACCGGCAGACCGTTGATAAACAGCACCAGATCGATACGCCAGCGTTTCGCTTTCAGCGCATTGTCATCGGCTACGCTGGCGTATGGGCTGTAAACAAGCTCCGGCACGATCCGACAGAGATTCTGCCGATAGCACGCGAGGGTGTCCGGGTTGAGCGTGTGTTCTGGCTTAAACTGACAGAGAAAAAAGCGGGCGTTGCGGATCTTCAGACCATGACGCAGTACGCCGAGCGTGCCCCAGCTGCGCGACAGCATATCGGTGGCGTTGATGTCGGCTTTTTGCAGTTGAGTGACCAGGTTATCGAGAAAATGACGTTCGGTGTCGTTGGGGTAAACCTTCGCGAACTTTTCCCACTCTTGCGGCTGGGTGGTTTGCACGAATTGCAGCGTGTCCTGTACGTAGAGCGCACGTTCGCGATCGTAGCCATCGCCTTTGCCGACAATCCAGCCGTTGGCGGCCATCTGGTTGATGATGTCGTTTTGCAGGTTGATTTCGCGGGTGATGTCGGGGGTCATAGGGCAACCTCCGCTTCGGCTGTGGTTTGCTCGTCTGGAGCGCGCCAGTGGCGGACGTCGATTTTGCCGGTGACGGCGGCGGAGATAAGGGCGGTACGGCGTTCTTTGAGGAGGGCGATTTGTGTATCTGCAATATCTTCTAGATTTGCATAAAGAGTATCTAA
>NZ_JANEWM010000052.1:0-34810 GCF_028069825.1 Citrobacter sp. Igbk 14 | reverse complement strand
GTTTAATGATGTTAAATTTTAAGGGTAAAAGAATGTTTATTGCCTGGTATTGGATTGTATTAATTGCACTCGTTGCTATCGGTTATTATTGCCATATGAAACGTTATTGCAGAGCGTTCCGGCAAGACAGAGATGCATTACTTGAGGCGCGCAACAAACTGTTTCGCCATACGGGCGAAGGTGGTACCACCGTCAAGGACCACGAATAGTAGCCCTGCCACCATGAATGAGGCGGATGTTCTGAGTCACAGAGCCGCATCCGCCATCGGCTTCACCCGATGCCCATAGATTGCAGGATAACCAGGCTGAGGCCCATTACCGACATTCCACACAGTACCCCATAGCTGGGATTATTATTGGGGTCGATTTCTTTTGCCAGCGGCATCAGCTCATCAACGGATAATGCGACCATAATTCCGGCGACCGCGGCCATAATTGCCGCCATTACCACGGGCGAAATCAAACTGCCCAGAATTAACCATGCCAGTACCCCACCTAATATTTCCGCCATTCCTGAGATCCCTGCCCAGAATATAGCGGTACGTTTGGAACCTGTGGCAGCATAAACGGGCCCGGCAACGGCTAAACCTTCAGGTATATTATGTAATGCAACGGCCAGTGCGATACCAAAACCCAACTCCAGGTTGCTGCTGGCAGTAACAAAAGTCGCGATCCCTTCCGGAAAGTTGTGCAGGCTGATACCCAGCGTTAATAAAATTGCAGTACGCTTAATGGAACCGGGTAACGGCTGTGTGGTTTTTTGGACTAAATCCTGAGGGTGAGCGTGCGGCAGCAAACGATCCAGGCCAAAGTAGCCCAACAAACCAACGATAAACATCCCGTAACCCAGCACCGGCGACATTCCCTCTGCTGCCAGTGCGGCTGGCAACATTTCCATCAGGGAAATCAGCAGCATGATACCTGCGGCAAAACCCAGAGAAAACGCGAGAACGCGGTTAGAGGGTTTTTGTCCCAGCACGCCAAGAAATGCACCGATAAATGTGGCGGCGCCTGCCAGTAAGGTCAGAAGTAAAGGTACTGACATCGACAAATAAAACTCCTTATCAATCTGCTGTTCGGGGCGGATCGTCAAAATAACTGATGATCTTCATCATGGTTATCTGAGTTCTTCATCAACCGAAAAAGCGTATTGTGGTGATATCAAAATGACTCCCTCAGTAAGGATATCATCATGTCTTCAACTCGTATGCCAGCATTGTTTTTGGGACACGGCAGCCCAATGAATGTTCTGGAAGATAACGTTTATACCCGCGCCTGGCAGCAACTGGGGGAAACGTTGCCACGCCCGAAAGCGATTGTTGTGGTCTCGGCACATTGGTTCACTCGTGGGACAGGTGTGACGGCGATGGAAGCACCAAAAACGATCCACGATTTTGGTGGTTTCCCGCAAGCACTGTATGACACGCATTATCCGGCCCCTGGGTCTCCTGAACTGGCTCAGCATCTGGTGGATCTGCTTTCTCCAGTGCCAGTCACGTTGGATAAAGAGGCGTGGGGATTTGACCACGGCTCATGGGGCGTGCTGATCAAGATGTACCCGAACGCGGATATCCCGATGGTGCAGTTGAGTGTCGATAGCACTAAACCTGCGGCCTGGCATTTTGAAATAGGCCGTAAGCTGGCAGCATTGCGCGATGAAGGCATTATGCTGGTGGCCAGTGGCAACGTGGTACATAACCTGCGTACAGCACGCTGGCACGGTGAGAATACACCATACCCGTGGGCGACCTCATTCAATGATTATGTGAAAGCCAACCTGACCTGGCAGGGACCGGTTGAACAGCATCCGCTGGTGAATTATCTCGAGCATGAAGGCGGATCGTTGTCGAACCCAACACCGGATCACTTCCTGCCGCTGCTGTATGTTTTAGGCGCATGGGATGGTAAAGAACCTGTAACGATCCCTGTCGATGGCATTGAGATGGGTAGCCTGAGTATGTTGTCGGTGCAGGTCGGATGATGAATGCCCGATGGCGCTGCGCTTATCGGGCATTAAATTCGTGTCGTAGGCTGGGTAAGGCGAAGCCGCCACCCGGCACTCTCAATTATTCGACAAAAATATGCGGATAGAAGCGTGAGAGATCCTGGGTGATCAACGCTCTGTCTTCACGAATGCCGATCCCGGCAGGTTGATCGTTAATCAGCCAGCTGCCGATCAGCATATAGCTGTCGCCAAATTTTGGTAGCTGATGGAACTGCTGTACGATCATACCTTCTTCACCGTATGGCCCTTCCACGGCTTCGATCGTTTTACCGTTTTCAATGATGGAAACGTTAGCCCCTTCACGCGAGAAGATTGGTTTCACGACAAATTTATCCATCTGCGGATAGTCGTCTTCGGCGAAATATGCCGGTAGCAGATTCGGGTGATCCGGGAACATTTCCCACAGCAGCGGCAGCAGTGCTTTGTTGGAGATAATGCTCTTCCATGCCGGTTCCAGCCAGCGAACGCCAGCGTCTTCCAGCTTGGTGGAGAACATTTCACGCAGCATAAACTCCCACGGATACAGCTTGAACAGGTTGGCGATCACCTGGTCCTGCATGTCCGTGAACTGACCTTTTTCACCGAGCCCGATATCTTCGACATAGAGAAATTCAGTGGCAATTTCAGCCTCAGCCGCACAATCCTGCAAATACTGGATCGTTCCACGATCTTCGACCGTATCGCGACAGCAGGTCAGGTGCAGCAACTGAAAACCGTACTGCTCGCGCAGCTCAGTGAAACGTTCGATCAGTTTTTCCTGCAGGCTGTTGAACTGATCGCTGCCTTCCGGCAGGTTGCCCGCATTAAGCTGATCTTCCAGCCAGATCCACTGGAAAAAAGCAGCTTCATACAATGAGGTTGGCGTATCTGCGTTGTTTTCCAGCAGCTTGGGTTCACCCGTGCCATCCCACGCCAGATCGAGACGGGAGTAAAGCGACGGCTGCTGTGTCTGCCAGGACTGGCGAACAAAGCCCCAGGTATGTTTTGGAATGCGAAACTTGGTCATCAGCTCATCGCTGTTGATGACTCTTTCCACCACTTTGAGGCACATCTGATGCAGCTCTGCGGTGACCTCTTCCAGTTTTTCAATCTGGGCCAGCGTGAGCTTGTAGTAGGCATCTTCACACCAGTACGGCTCGCCGTACATGGTGTGAAAGTTGAAACCGTATTCGGTAGCTTTGTCGCGCCAGTCCGGGCGCTCAACAATACTGACTCTTTCCATAGGGATCAGCCACCCATCGAACGTGTCGTGGTGCCGCTGGCGCTACGTTGCATGGTGCTCTGTTTTGCCACCGACTCACCAAATCCACCGCGCGTAACGGTAGACGTTGTGGCAGGTTTTGGTGCCATCGCGGTTTTCGGAACGGTCATGGTGCGGCCCGGTGTGGCGGCACCATAGTTTTTACCGCCGGCATCAGTGTATTTGCCATATGCCGGGCTTGCCGGATTTTTCGAGCTGAACAGCGGTTGTTGCGCGCCCATGCCGCCGCCCATCATCCGACCCATCATGTAACCCGCCATCAGCGGCATCCAGAAGCTGCCACTGCTTTGATTCTGCGCTTGAGCCTGGCCTTCGCCCGTAGGTGCCATTCCTGCCTGGGCAGGTGCCTGCTGGCACTGACCTTCACCGAACTCGGCAATACAGTCTTCGCGCGTGGCGTATTTTGGCGCCGTGCGTTCAGCTTCTTTCAGTGCGTTGTTGAATGCGGTAGTACATTCAGCGCTTTTACCCGGATTCGCCGCAGAGCAGTCGTCCGCATTCTGATAAAGCGAAACTGTTTCGTCACTCTTTTCACAGCCTGCCAGCATAAAAACAGCGGTCACAGCCAGTGCGACAGGAGTCAGATGGCGTGCGCTCCAGCTTTTGCGGAACGACGCGTGATGTATAGATTTTGTCCGTTTCATTTATGTCTTCCAGGACCCAGTGGTAAATACTGCTCAGAATAGAGGATGGCTGGTCGAAATTGAAGCGGGAAGAGGCGAGAATGCGGAAGAAGGGGCGGATCTTTACGTTGTCTTACGTTCAGACGGGGCCGAAGCCCCGTCATCAACATCAATTACGGAACGGGTTGTTGCCGTTACTGCTGCTGGTTGTATGTGCTGCTGCCGGTTTGACCGCCGGTGCCGCACTGTTCGCGGTATATCCGTCTGCCGCGGCGTCTTGCTGGGTGTTTTCCGGCGCAACGGCGTCAGGTGCGGTGGAAATAGGTTTGCCCAGCGTATTGTTCAGCGCCACCAGATCCTGCTCGTTAAGCGTACCGAGCGCAGACTTGATGTTTAACTGGTTGATAAGATAAGTATAACGCGCATTTGCCAACTGCTGCTTAGCGTTGTACAGCGTGGTGGTGGCATCCAACACGTCCACGATGGTACGTGTACCGACAGAATAACCCGCTTCCATCGCGTCCAGGGAGCTTTGCGCAGAGACAACGGCTTGTTTGTACGCATTAATGCTACTGATAGACGCATTAATGTTGTTGAATGACGAACGAACGGTCTGCACTACGCTGCGGTGCGCGCTTTCCAGTTGCTCGCTGGCGCCCACAAAGTTGTACTGCGCTTGTTTAACCTGCGAGTTAACCATCCCGCCCTGGTACAGCGGCAGCGAGAAGTTCAGACCAATTTTGTTCTGGCCCTGGTTGCTGTCGTCATACTGAGAGGTGTTAGTTTTAGAACCACTGTAAGAGGTATCAGATACACCGGTAGAGGCGGTTAAACCCAGCGTCGGCAGATGACCATCCTGCGCCAGACGAATTTGCTCACGCGCCAGATCCTGACTTAAACGTGCCTGCAATAACGTCAGGTTGCGGTTTTCTGCTTCTTTCAGCAGTGAATTCACCGCCTGCGGTTTGTTGGTTTTAAAACCATCAACATTGAGCGAGGCCAGTTCCGGGTAGTAATTGCCGGTGACCTGACGCAGTTGTTCAACGGCGTTGTCCAGGTTGTTACGCGCGGTAACTTCGTTCGCCAACACGGTATCGTACTGTGAACGGGCGTTCTGTACGTCAGTAATGGCAACCAGGCCAACGTTAAAACGCTGGGTCGTCTGATCTAACTGACGATAAACGGCGTCTTTTTGTGCCTGGGTATAAGAGAGCACGTCAATCGCGTTCAATACGTTAAAATAGGCCGTGGCGGTATTCAGGATCAGCGTTTGCTGATCGGTCTGATAAGTCACATCCTGGATGCCTGCTGATTTTTCTTGCAGCGTCAGGGCACGCCATTTTGACATATCGAACAGAGTCTGAGTCAGGCTTAACGAAGCACTGGTCGCGTTGGAGTTGACGCCATTGGCATCACGAAAACCATTGCTGTAGGTGTAATCGGCACCTAAGCCCAGTTGCGGCAGTAAAGGACTACGCGCTTCGTTAATTTTTTCGAATGCAGCATCGCGATCGGCGGCGGATTTACGCAATTCCGGGTTGCTCAGGCGTGCTTGCTGATAAACCTGCATCAGGTTTTCTGCCTGGCTCAGAGTACTGAACCCCGACAGGCTCAGGCCGATAAAGATGGGGAGCAATTTCTTCATTTGCATTCCTTGTTGTGAAGCAGTATTTAGCGCTGATCAAATTGTAAAAATAATTGCTGATTCTAGCAGAATCCGCCACTTCAAAAAGTTGGCGTTACGTGCCATACGGCGTTAATTTGCATCAATTTAACACAAGGGCGCTCAAACAGCAGTCAAACGACCTTGAAATTCACACTTTAATCACTATTGGTACCAGGACAGCACAATGCGTAAACCAGACAACTTGCCAATGACATTCACTAAAAATGATGTAGAAATTATTGCACGAGAAACACTATACCGCGGTTTTTTTTCACTGGATCTTTATCGCTTCCGTCATCGTCTGTTTAACGGTGGTATGAGCGGTGAAGTGAAGCGTGAAATTTTTGAGCGCGGACACGCGGCAGTCTTGCTACCCTTTGACCCTGAGCGGGATGAAGTTGTGCTGGTTGAACAGATCCGTATCGCGGCCTATGACACCAGCGAAACGCCGTATCTGCTGGAAATGGTAGCTGGAATGATCGAAGAAGGTGAAACCGTTGAAGATGTGGCCCGCCGTGAAGCAATGGAAGAAGCCGGACTGGATGTGAAGCGGACTAAGCCCGTGCTGAGCTATCTGGCAAGCCCGGGCGGCACCAGTGAACGCCTGTCGATTTTGGTAGGTGAAGTGGACGCTTCGACCGCAAATGGTATCCATGGTCTGGCGGATGAAAACGAAGATATTCGTGTTCATGTGGTGAGTCGGGAACAGGCTTATCAATGGGTAGAAGAGGGGATAATCGACAACGCGGCTTCTGTCATCGCCTTGCAATGGTTACAGCTGCACTATCAAGAGTTAAAAACTGAGTGGAAAAAATGAAGCGTTACACACCTGACTTCCCTGAAATGATGCGCCTGTGCGAAACCAATTTTTCGCAGTTGCGCCGCCTGTTGCCACGCAATGATGCAGCCGGTGAAACAGTGAGCTATCAGGTTGCAAACGCACAATATCGATTAACGATTGTTGAATCGACCCGATACACTACGCTTGTCGCGATCGAACAGACGGCACCAGCGGTTACCTACTGGAGTCTGCCGTCGCTGACTGTGCGCCTGTATCATGATGCGAGGGTGGCTGAAGTGTGTTCAAGTCAGCAGATCTTTCGCTTCAAAGCGCGGTATGATTATCCAAATAAAAAGTTGCATCAACGCGACGAAAAGCATCAAATTAATCAGTTTTTGGCCGACTGGTTACGGTACTGTTTAGCACATGGAGCGATGGCGATTCCGGTTTATTAGCGTCGTGAAACCTAAGGACACCATTTGGAAAGCCTGTTAACCCTTCCTTTGGCTGGTGAGGCCAGAGTCAGGATCTTACAAATTACAGACACTCACCTGTTTGCCGAAAAGCATGAAACCTTGCTGGGTGTGAACACCTGGGATAGCTACCAGTGCGTACTGGATGCAATACATGCAGAGTCGCCAGAGTACGATCTCATCGTCGCGACTGGGGATTTGGCGCAGGATCAATCCGCTGCGGCTTATCAGCATTTTGCTGAGGGCATCGCAAGTTTTCGTGCGCCCTGCGTTTGGTTACCCGGTAATCACGATTTTCAGCCAGCGATGTACAGCGCGCTTCAGGATGCGGGTATTTCCCCCGCCAAACGCATCTTCATCGGTGAACAGTGGCAAATTTTGTTGCTGGACAGCCAGGTTTTTGGCGTCCCTCACGGTGAGTTAAGCGAATTTCAGCTTGAATGGCTGGAGCGTAAACTTGCTGATGCGCCTGAACGTAATACGTTGCTGCTTCTGCATCATCATCCTTTGCCTGCGGGCTGCAGTTGGCTCGATCAACACAGTCTGCGTAATGCGGCGGAGCTCGACAACGTGCTGGTGAACTATCCGCGCGTGAAGTATCTGCTCTGTGGGCATATTCACCAGGAGCTGGATCTCGACTGGAACGGCCGCCGACTGCTGGCGACGCCATCAACATGCGTGCAATTTAAGCCGCATTGCGCCAATTTCACGTTAGATACGATAAGCCCCGGCTGGCGTACGCTGGAACTCTTTGCAGACGGTACGTTACAGACCCAGGTGTGTCGTCTACAGGGAAATCGGTTTCACCCTGATACCGCTTCAGAAGGCTACTGATGTCTACGCTTCTCTATCTTCATGGATTCAATAGTTCTCCTCGTTCGGCGAAGGCATGTCTGCTAAAAAACTGGCTGGCGGAGCAGCATCCGTACGTTGAGATGATTGTACCGCAGCTACCTCCGTATCCAGCCCAGGCGGCAGAGATGCTGGAGTCTATTATCCTTGAGCATGGCGGCGAGTCGCTGGGGATTGTCGGCTCCTCATTAGGAGGCTACTACGCCACCTGGCTGTCGCAATGTTTTATGCTGCCAGCGGTGGTCGTGAACCCTGCCGTGCGGCCTTACGAACTGCTGGTCGACTATCTCGGTCAAAACGAGAACCCCTACACGGGGCAGCAATATGTGCTAGAGTCACGCCATATTTACGATCTTAAAGTCATGCAGATTGACCCGCTGGAAGCGCCGGATTTGATTTGGCTGCTTCAACAAACGGGCGATGAAGTGTTGGACTACCGCCAGGCGGTGGCGTATTACGCCTCCTGCCGTCAGACAGTTATTGAGGGCGGAAACCACGCATTCACGGGCTTCGAAGATTATTTCAACCCGATTGTCGATTTCCTTGGACTGCACAGTTTCTGACGATCAATTCGAATTGCTAATTTAAACCATGACGCAAACTTATAACGCTGATGCCATTGAGGTACTCACTGGGCTTGAGCCGGTACGCCGTCGCCCTGGGATGTACACTGACACGACCCGTCCTAATCACCTTGGACAGGAAGTGATTGATAACAGTGTGGATGAAGCACTGGCTGGCCACGCGAAACGCGTGGATGTGATCTTACATGCCGATCAATCGCTGGAAGTCATTGACGACGGACGCGGTATGCCGGTGGATATTCACCCAGAAGAAGGCGTTCCGGCGGTCGAGCTGATCCTCTGTCGCCTGCATGCAGGCGGTAAGTTTTCTAATAAGAACTACCAGTTTTCAGGCGGTTTACACGGGGTGGGTATCTCCGTGGTCAACGCGCTTTCAAAACGTGTAGAAGTGAACGTGCGTCGCGATGGTCAGGTGTACAACATCGCGTTTGAAAACGGTGACAAAGTGCAGGATCTGCAGGTGGTCGGTAGTTGCGGTAAACGCAATACCGGTACCAGCGTGCACTTTTGGCCGGATGAAACCTTCTTTGACAGCCCACGTTTCTCTGTTTCTCGCTTAACGCACGTACTGAAAGCGAAAGCGGTACTGTGCCCGGGCGTCGAAATCACCTTTAAAGATGAAGTTAACAATAGCGAGCAGCGCTGGTGCTATCAGGACGGTCTGAATGACTACCTGAGCGAAGCCGTCAACGGCCTGCCAACGCTGCCGGAAAAACCGTTTATCGGTAACTTCAGTGGTGAGACTGAGACTGTAGACTGGGCATTGCTGTGGCTGCCGGAAGGCGGTGAGTTGCTGACTGAAAGTTATGTCAACCTGATCCCTACTATGCAGGGCGGTACGCATGTTAACGGCCTGCGTCAGGGACTGCTGGACGCGATGCGCGAATTCTGCGAGTACCGTAATATTCTGCCGCGCGGCGTGAAGCTGTCAGCAGAAGATATCTGGGATCGTTGCGCCTATGTGCTGTCGGTAAAAATGCAGGATCCACAGTTTGCCGGACAGACCAAAGAGCGTCTTTCTTCACGTCAGTGTGCGGCATTCGTTTCTGGCGTAGTGAAAGATGCCTTCAGCCTGTGGCTGAACCAGAACGTGCAGTCAGCCGAGCAACTGGCGGAAATGGCGATTTCCAGCGCGCAGCGTCGTTTGCGTGCGGCGAAAAAAGTAGTACGCAAAAAGCTGACCAGCGGTCCGGCGCTACCGGGGAAACTGGCGGACTGTACCGCACAGGATCTCAACCGCACCGAACTGTTCCTCGTTGAAGGTGACTCGGCGGGCGGGTCGGCCAAGCAGGCGCGCGATCGTGAATTCCAGGCGATCATGCCGCTGAAAGGTAAGATCCTCAATACCTGGGAAGTCTCTTCTGATGAAGTGTTGGCCTCGCAGGAAGTTCACGATATTTCGGTAGCGATCGGTATCGATCCAGACAGCGATGATCTGAGCCAGCTGCGCTATGGCAAGATCTGTATTCTGGCGGATGCGGACTCCGATGGTCTGCACATCGCGACGCTGTTGTGTGCGCTGTTTGTGAAACACTTCCGTACGCTGGTGAAACACGGTCACGTCTATGTGGCGCTGCCTCCGTTGTACCGTATCGATCTCGGTAAAGAGGTGTATTACGCACTGACAGAAGAAGAAAAAGCGGGCGTGCTGGAGCAGTTAAAGCGCAAGAAAGGGAAACCGAACGTACAACGCTTTAAAGGTCTGGGTGAAATGAACCCGATGCAACTACGTGAAACGACGCTGGACCCTAATACGCGTCGTCTGGTACAGCTCATCATTGATGATGAGGACGATCAGCGTACGAATGCGGTGATGGATATGCTGCTGGCCAAGAAACGTTCAGAGGATCGTCGCAACTGGCTGCAGGAGAAAGGTGACCTGGCGGATCTCGAAGGCTAAGGAATATGAGTATGTAGGCCGGATAAGGCGGCTAATACCGCCATCCGGCAAGGTCATTCTGCCCGATGGCGCTGCGCTTATCTGGCCCGGCGGCCAATACGATAACTTAAATACCCGATTCCAGAATACGAATATTCATGTCCAGCACGTCACCTTTAACGGCTTCGCTGTAGGCTTTCATATGCGGGGTCTGCAAATGCGCTTCAAGATGCGCGATGCTTTCCCACTGTTCAACCATCACGATTGAGTCTGGTGCTGTGGTCTGAAAACTCACACCCGCAGCATGGTCCACCATCGGCGCATAGCCGTGGCAGCCTTCTTCCTTCAGTACGGTCGGAACGATTTTAGCAAACTGATCCAGTACCGCCTGGCGGTGATGTTGACCTGGACGTGTACGGATTTCTGCAATAACAGTAAGCATGATTAACTCCTTCTAATTCCAGGTACCTAGTTAACCAAAAATCTCGGTCAGATGCTTGCGATATTCTGCGATATAACGCGGAACATCTGGCATTTTAATCACGTCATTGGTGATAAACGTCGGCAGTGCTTCCATTCCCAGGAACTGATTTGCTTTATGGAACGGCAGATACACACCATCAACGCCAACACCATGGAAGAATTGGTCTTTTTCAGTGAAGGCTTCCATTGGCGCGTTCCAGGTCAGGGACAGCATGTATTTTTTGCCCTGAATCAGACCGCCGGAACCGTATTTTTTAGAGGCATCTGAACGTGTACGACCATCGCTGGCATACAGCGTACCGTGACCTTCGGTAAACACATCATCGATGTATTTTTTCACCGTCCACGGTGCACCCATCCACCAGCCCGGCATTTGCCAGATAACCACATCAGCCCAGACGAAGTTCTGCACTTCAGTTTTAATGTCGTAATCGCCATCTGCACGCACGATTTTAACATCATGCCCGAGGTCGCGCAGGAGGCCATCCGCGACCTCGGTCAGGGTGTCGTTTAACTGACCGTTGGAGTGAGCGAATTTTTTCGCACCATTGATAATCAGAATGTTGCTCATTTTGTGTCCTCAAGGAAATACGTTTGAGGACGATTTTACCCCCACGGGCGGTGCGGTGAAATTAGCAAAATGTGCAAAGTCTTTTGCATTATTAGCAATAATGAGGTCTTTACCAGCTGATTTTTGCCTCAAAACCGCCTTCCGGAGCATTACCAAAGGAGGCAGACATCCCGTGTAAGGTCGCGATACGACGAACGATCGACAGGCCCAGACCACTGCCGGTAACGCTTTGTCCCGGTGGACGATAAAAGCGTTCACCAATGTGTGTCAGGACTTCCGGTGCAACGCCCGGGCCGTTATCTTTGACGCTAAAATTGCGGGCGTTGAGCGTCACTTCCACAATGCTGCCCTGCGGACTGTAGCGAATCGCATTATCCAGCAGATTCCGCACCATCAGGCTAAGTAACAAGGGTTGTCCCATACGCTTGATATCGTGGGCGTTAATCTGCAAACGCACATCAATATGCGCCTGTCGGGCCGAATGGTAGATATCCATCACCGAAGATTGCAGCAACTCCTCCAGCGAGATTTCCGCTACATCCTGAAGGTTGTCGAGGGAGTCAAGGCGCGAAAGCGTCAGTAACTGATCGACCAGACGTGTAGCGCGATCGATCCCGGCCTGCATCTGCATTAAGGCTTTTTGCCTTGCCTGAGGATCATCGTCAGACAGTTGCGCCACTTCGGTTTGCACTTTCAGCGCCGTCAGCGGACTACGCAGCTCGTGAGCAGCATCTGAAGTAAAGCGCCGTTCACGCACCATGGTGGTATGAATACGAGTGAAAAGTTGATTGAGTGATTCAACCAACGGGCGGACCTCGCCAGGAATGCCTTTCAAACTGAGCGGTTCTTCTGATTCCGGGTCGCGTAAACGTAGCGCCTTCGCCAGTTTTTTCAGTGGTTTAAGTTCAAGACTTAACAACACAATCAGGATTAACAGCATCAGCGGCAAAGCGACCAACCACGGCACTAATTGTGCTGTCACAATCGCTAAAGCCATATCTTCACGATATTCCCATTCCTGGCCGACAACGATTCGATACTTTTTATCTGCGGAAGTCAGCCAGACAAAACGCCATTTATCGTTGTCGCCATTCAGATAGCCATCGTCAAAACCTTCCCGGCGATAGCTATAGGGAATGTACTGACCATTGTCGCCATCGTGAAGAACCATTTTCCCTTCTGGCGTGTAGGCCGCAAAGGTTAGAACATCGTCGTCAATATGACCATGTTTGAATTTTTTCGGGGTATGCGCTATGCGTTCAGAGGCTTTTAGTTCATCGAGATCCAGCGTGATAAGGCGTTTGGCGAACAGCATCTGTTGCGTGTCGAACATCTCATTCACGTTATCGGTCGTTTGCTTCCAGGCGACAAAGCTGGAAATCAGCCAGGTCACTAAAACCAAAATCATGAATATAAGCGTTAGCCTGACGCGCAGGCTGAGGCGTTGTGTGAGTTTCATGCGTCACCCAGGGTGTAGCCAATGCCATGTACAGTGCGGATAAAGTCGCTGCCGAGCTTACGGCGTAAGTGGTGGACGTGCACTTCAACAGCGTTGCTGGAGACGTTTTCATCCCAGTTATACAGTTTTTCTTCGATCAGTTTGCGGGGCAGCACGCGGCCTTTATTACGCATCAGTAGTTCCAGTAGGGCGAACTCTTTGGGTTTGAGTGACAAAGGTTCACCTGCGACTGTCGCGACCAGCGCGCCGGGATCAAGTGAGACCTGACCATGGCTCAGAATATTGCTGGCCTGACCGCTGGCGCGGCGTACCAATGCTTCCAGTCTGGCGGCAACCTCGATGAGTGCAAAGGGTTTGCACAGATAGTCATCCGCGCCCAGGCGCAGGCCTTCAACGCGTTCTGTCAGCGCATCCCGAGCCGTCAGAATCAGCACAGGCTCTTGCTTACCTTTTGCCCGCCATTCGCGCAGGATATCGCGCCCGTCGATGCCTGGTAGCGTCAGGTCAAGGATCACCGCATCATAAGGGGCGCTGTACAGCGCTTCTTTTCCCTGACGACCTTCGGTAAACCAGTCAATGCTGAAACCCATTTTACTCAGACCTGTTTTAAGGCCATCGCCAATCAACGTGTCATCTTCGATCAGTAAAATACGCATATGTTCTTCCCTGCGGTAACGCTCTTTGCCGACAGTAAACCTTGTGACAACGGTCTCTGTACAGCAAAAAAAGTATCTTTTTTTGCCTTAAGAACTTGTTAAGGATTAACTTATTAAATAGTCGTAAACCAACATGAAAGGGAGACATGAAGATGAAAAAATTAGCTGCAATGGTTGCCGTGATGGCATTGTGTTCCGCACCTGTTTTTGCCGCACAGCAGGGCGGTTTCTCTGGACCTACGACGACGACGCAAAGTCAAAATGGCGGGTTTACTGGCCCGAACGGCAGCAGTACCACTGTTGAAAGTGCAAAGTCACTGCGTGATGACACATGGGTCACGTTGCGCGGGAATATCGTTGAACGTATTTCTGACGATCTGTACCTGTTTAAGGATGCCACTGGCACGGTTAATGTGGATATCGACCATAAACGCTGGAACGGCGTAACCGCCGGCCCGCAGGATACGGTTGAAATTCAGGGTGAAGTAGATAAAGACTGGAACTCCGTTGAAATCGACGTGAAACAAATCCGCAAAGTAAATCCGTAATCCTACGAAGAGTACGCAAGATCGGTCAGGATTCAATGCGGCCAGGTGGACAGAATAAGCCACAAGGAGGCAGTGATGAATGACCGATTCAGCGCGGCTTATGCCAGACGATTGCGGTGTGTTTGTGAACACATTGAGCGTCATCAGGATGAGCCCCTTACACTTGAGGCGTTAAGCCGAATGGCGCACAGTTCGCCATTTCATTTTCACCGGCAGTTTACTGCCTGGAGTGGCCAACCGCTTTATCGCTATATCCAGTGGCTTCGTCTGCGCCGTGCTTCATGGCGGCTGGCGTTTAACCCGCAGGATAAAGTCATTGATATTGCGTTGGATGCCGGGTTTCAGAATCCGGAGTCGTTCACACGTGCTTTCAAAACTGCGTTTGGTAAAAGCCCTCGCCAGTTCCGGCAAACCCCGGACTGGCTGGACTGGCACCAGCGTATTCCTAAGCAGGTATTTCAGGAGCAGCACGTAATGGACGTAAAAATTGTCGATGTCCCTCGTATTCAGGTGGCGATGTTAACGCATCGGGGCCATCCGGATTTGGTTAACGCCAGCGCCGCAAAGTTTATCGAATGGCGACGCACGACGGGCTTGTCACCGGTTGTTGGCAGCCAGACATTTGGAATTGCCTGGCATGACCCACAGAGCACGCCGCCGGCAGAGTTTCGTTTTGATATTTGCGGGAGCGTCAGCCAGGCGGTCCCCGAAAATGCGTTTGGCGTCGTGAACAGTGAGATTCCCGCCGGACGCTGTGCAGTAGTGCGCCACCAGGGGGCATTGGACACGCTTTCTGACAGCGTGTGGTTTCTTTTCCGGGAATGGTTACCGGGTAGCGGTGAAACACCGCGTGATTTCCCGGTCTATTTCCAGTATCTCAATTTCGTGCATGAGGTTGCTGAACACGAGTTACTCACGGATATTTATTTGCCGTTGGTATAGCGTTGTTCACAATCAATTCCTGGCGATGCATTGTTATTTCTGCGTCGCCAAATCCACTGAACTTTGTGACTCAACACGCCAGATAGGGTAGTATCTGCGGCAATATTGCCCTTCAATAGACGGGTATAAGTTGAGGAACCACGATTAATGAGCGATATGGCAGAGCGCCTTGCGCTGCATGAATTCACGGAAAACGCCTATCTGAACTACTCCATGTACGTCATCATGGACAGGGCGTTGCCGTTTATTGGTGATGGTCTGAAACCTGTTCAGCGTCGCATCGTTTACGCGATGTCCGAACTGGGGCTGAACGCCAGCGCCAAGTTTAAAAAATCAGCCCGTACTGTCGGTGACGTGCTGGGTAAATACCATCCACACGGCGACAGCGCCTGCTATGAAGCGATGGTGCTGATGGCCCAGCCGTTCTCTTACCGTTATCCGCTGGTTGACGGGCAGGGGAACTGGGGGGCACCGGACGATCCGAAATCCTTCGCCGCGATGCGTTACACGGAATCCCGTCTGTCGAAATATGCGGAAGTCCTGCTGGGTGAACTTGGTCAGGGAACGTCGGATTGGGTGCCAAACTTCGACGGCACCATGCAGGAGCCGAAAATGCTGCCTGCGCGTCTGCCGAATATTCTGCTGAACGGCACGACCGGAATTGCTGTGGGTATGGCGACGGATATTCCACCGCATAACCTGCGTGAAGTGGCCAAAGCGGCAATTACGCTGATTGAACAGCCGAAAACGACGCTGGATCAGCTGCTGGATATCGTACAGGGACCGGATTACCCGACCGAAGCAGAGATCATTACTTCGCGTGCGGAGATTCGTAAAATATACGAAAACGGACGCGGTTCCGTACGCATGCGTGCGGTATGGACGAAAGAAGATGGCGCGGTGGTGATTTCCGCGCTGCCGCACCAGGTTTCCGGCGCAAAGGTGCTGGAGCAGATTGCGGCTCAAATGCGCAATAAAAAGCTGCCAATGGTCGACGACCTGCGCGATGAATCGGATCACGAAAACCCGACTCGTCTGGTGATTGTCCCGCGGTCGAATCGCGTGGATATGGAACAGGTGATGAACCATCTGTTTGCCACTACCGATCTGGAAAAAAGCTATCGCATTAACCTGAACATGATTGGCCTCGACGGTCGTCCGGCAGTTAAAAACCTACTGGAGATCCTCACCGAGTGGCTGACGTTCCGTCGCGATACTGTGCGCCGCCGCCTGAACTATCGCCTGGAGAAAGTACTCAAGCGCCTGCACATTCTTGAAGGTTTACTGATAGCGTTCCTCAACATTGACGAAGTCATTGAAATTATTCGTCATGAAGATGAACCTAAACCCGAGCTGATGTCACGGTTTGGTATTTCAGAAACTCAGGCGGAAGCCATTCTTGAGCTGAAATTACGTCACCTTGCCAAACTGGAAGAGATGAAAATCCGCAGTGAGCAGGATGAACTGGCTAAAGAGCGCGATCAACTGCAGGGCATTCTGGCCTCTGAACGCAAAATGAGTAACCTGCTGAAGAAAGAACTGCAGGCTGATGCGGATGCCTATGGTGACGATCGCCGTTCTCCATTGCAGGAGCGCGAAGAAGCGAAGGCGATGAGTGAGCACGACATGTTGCCGTCTGAGCCGGTGACCATTGTGCTGTCTCAGAGTGGCTGGGTGCGAAGTGCGAAAGGCCACGATATAGACGCTCCGGGCTTAAGCTATAAAGCGGGTGATAGCTTTAAATCGGCGGTGAAAGGGAAGAGTAATCAGCCGGTCGTCTTCGTTGACTCAACCGGGCGTAGCTATGCTATCGACCCGATTACGCTGCCGTCAGCACGGGGTCAGGGGGAGCCGTTGACCGGTAAGCTCACGCTACCACCGGGTGCGACGGTTGAACATATGCTGATGGAAGGCGACGATCAGAAACTGCTTATGGCATCTGATGCCGGTTACGGTTTTGTCTGCACCTTCAATGACCTCGTCGCGCGTAACCGTGCGGGCAAAGCATTGATTACGCTGCCTGAAAACGCGCATGTTATGCCGCCGGTGGTGATTGAAGATGAAACCGATATGCTGCTGGCTATTACCCATGCGGGCCGCATGTTGATGTTCCCGGTGAGCGATTTGCCGCAGTTGTCGAAAGGCAAAGGGAACAAGATTATCAATATCCCTTCAGCGGAAGCGGCGAAAGGCGAAGATGGTCTGGCACAACTCTACGTGCTGCCGCCGCAAAGCACGCTGACTATCCACGTCGGGAAACGCAAAATTAAACTGCGCCCTGAAGAGCTACAGAAGGTAACCGGCGAGCGTGGTCGTCGCGGTACGCTCATGCGCGGTCTGCAACGCATCGACCGTGTTGAGATTGATTCGCCTCGACGCGCCAGTCACGGCGACAGCGAAGAATAACGCCAGCGTCTGGCTCTCCCTGTTTTCGCACAGGGAGAGCTTGTTTTAAAAATTCCCGTGAAACCGTTGTTTATTCGTGCGTTGCGATTAACAATACGCTTTTCCAGAGAGCCGCTCTTAACAATGCCCTAACCTGATGTAGTGTTCGGAATCAGGTGACGTAGAATGCCAGGCTCTTAGGCCTTTAGAGGTTGTTATGCTATATATTTTTCGTTTAATTATTACTGTTATTTACTGCATTTTGGTCTGTATTTTCGGTTGCATATACTGTCTGTTCAGCCCAAGAAATCCAAAACACGTTGCGACGTTCGGCCATATGTTTGGTCGCCTGGCTCCCCTGTATGGCCTGAAGGTCGAGTGCCGCATGCCGCCTGACGCGAAGAACTATGGTAATGCTATCTATATTTGTAACCACCAGAATAACTATGACATGGTTACCGCAGCGAATATCGTTCAGCCACCGACGGTTACAGTAGGTAAAAAAAGCCTGTTGTGGATCCCTTTCTTCGGACAGCTGTACTGGCTCACCGGTAATCTGTTGATCGACAGAAATAACCGCGCCAAAGCGCACAGCACCATTGCGGCAGTTGTGAATCACTTTAAAAAGCGTCGTATCTCTATCTGGATGTTCCCTGAAGGAACGCGTAGCCGTGGCCGTGGTCTGTTACCGTTTAAAACAGGGGCGTTCCATGCGGCAATTGCTGCGGGTGTCCCGGTTATCCCTGTTTGCGTTTCAACGACTTCTAATAAGATCAAATTGAACCGGCTGAATAATGGGCTGGCGATTGTAGAGATGCTGCCGCCAGTGGATATCAGTCATTTTGGTAAAGATCAGGTTCGTGAACTGGCAGCGCATTGCCGCACGCTGATGGAACAAAAAATCGCAGAACTCGATAAAGAAGTTGCTGAGCGGGAAGCTGCCGGTAAGGTTTAATTCGCTCATTTCGGGTTTGTTACAGGAAATGATTTCCTGCGTGTTAATCGCCAGTTTTTCATGGAGCTTATATGTCATTCAGTCGGCGTCAGTTCATTCAGGCATCGGGGATCGCACTGTGTGCAGGTGCAGTTCCGCTGAAGGCTAATGCTGCCGGTCAGCAACAACCGCTACCTGTTCCCCCCCTGCTGGAGTCCCGTCGGGGACAGCCGCTATTTATGACGCTGCAACGTGCGCACTGGTCGTTTACGCCTGGCACGCGCGCCCCCGTCTGGGGTGTTAACGGGCGCTACCTGGGGCCGACAATCCGCGTCTGGAAAGGCGATGACGTCAAGCTTATCTACAGCAACCGTCTGACAGAAAATGTCTCAATGACCGTTGCCGGATTACAGGTGCCAGGTCCTCTTATGGGGGGGCCAGCGCGTATGATGTCGCCTAATGCGGACTGGGCACCTGTGCTGCCGATCCGTCAGAGCGCTGCGACCTTGTGGTATCACGCCAATACGCCAAATCGCACTGCCCAGCAGGTTTATAACGGCCTTGCCGGGATGTGGCTGGTTGAAGATGAAGTGAGTAAATCACTGCCAATCCCTAACCACTATGGCGTGGATGATTTTCCAGTCATTATTCAGGATAAGCGCCTGGATAACTTCGGTACGCCAGAATATAGCGAGCCGGGCAGCGGTGGTTTTGTGGGGGATACTCTTCTGGTCAACGGGGCGCAAAGTCCGTATGTCGAAGTGTCCCGTGGCTGGGTGCGTTTGCGTTTGCTGAATGCCTCAAACTCGCGTCGTTATCTGCTGAAAATGAGCGATGGTCGTGCGCTGCATGTTATCTCAGGCGATCAGGGGTTTTTACCCGCGCCGGTTTCGGTGAAGCAGCTATCGCTGGCGCCGGGTGAGCGTCGTGAGATTCTGGTCGATATGACCAACGGTGATGAAGTTTCGATTACCTGCGGCGAGGCGGCCAGTATTGTTGACAGGATCCGTGGTTTCTTTGAACCTTCCAGTATCCTGATCTCTACGCTGGTACTGACTTTGCGACCAACCGGCCTTCTGCCGCTGGTAACGGATAGCCTGCCAATGCGTCTGTTACCCACCGAAATTTTAAGCGGTTCGCCGATTCGCAGCCGTGATATTAGCCTTGATGACGATCCCGGAATCAATGGCCAACTATGGGATGTCAATCGCATGGATATCACGGCGCAACAGGGCTCCTGGGAGCGCTGGACGGTGCGCGCAGATATGCCGCAGTCGTTCCATATTGAAGGCGTTTCTTTCTTGATCCGTAATGTGAATGGTGCGATGCCGTTCCCGGAAGACCGTGGCTGGAAAGATACCGTCTGGGTTGATGGACAAGTGGAGTTGCTGGTCTATTATGGACAGCCTTCCTGGGCGCATTTCCCGTTCTACTTCAACAGCCAGACGCTGGAAATGGCAGACCGTGGTTCTATTGGACAGATGCTGGTGAATCCGGCTCCGTAACGGATATTCCTGTGCCGGGTGGCGGTTTCGCCTAACCCGGCCTGGGCCGTGCGAAAGCACAGGCACGGTCAGCGTAGCACCAGCAGAGATGAAATTTAACATCCTTACAATACTCCTTCATTTCCCCTGTTGATCCAGCGTATAATCCCCGGCCTTTGATTATTTTTTTACCATTTTTTTGGAAGCATTATGAGCGCAATATCCCTGATCCAACCGGACAGAGACCTTTTCTCCTGGCCGCAGTACTGGGCCGCCTGCTTTGGGCCGGCACCATTTTTGCCGATGTCACGCGACGAAATGGATCAACTTGGCTGGGATAGCTGCGACATCATTCTGGTTACCGGCGATGCATACGTCGATCACCCGAGCTTCGGCATGGCTATTTGCGGCCGTATGCTGGAAGCACAGGGCTTTCGCGTGGGGATCATCGCCCAACCGGAATGGAACAGCAAAGATGACTTTATGCGTCTGGGCAAACCGAACCTGTTCTTCGGCGTAACCGCCGGCAACATGGACTCGATGATCAACCGTTATACCGCCGATCGCCGACTGCGCCATGACGATGCCTATACGCCGGACAACGTGGCGGGTAAACGCCCGGACCGCGCTACGCTGGTTTATACCCAGCGCTGTAAAGAAGCCTGGAAAGATGTGCCGGTTATTCTCGGCGGTATTGAAGCCAGCCTGCGCCGTACTGCGCATTACGATTACTGGTCAGATACCGTACGTCGTTCCGTGCTGGTGGATTCAAAAGCTGACATGCTGATGTTTGGCAACGGCGAACGCCCATTGGTGGAAGTCGCACACCGTCTGGCGATGGGCGAAACCATTGATCAGATCCGCGACGTGCGTAATACCGCGATTATGGTTAAAGAAGCGCTGCCGGGCTGGAGCGGGGTGGATTCCACACGCCTGGATATGCCAGGAAAAATTGACCCCATCCCCCATCCGTATGGCGAAGACTTGCCGTGTGCTGACAACAAACCGGTGGCACCGAAAAAACAAGAAGCGAAAGCGGTAACCGTACAGCCGCCGCGTCCGAAGCCGTGGGAAAAAACCTATGTACTGTTGCCGTCTTTCGAGAAAGTGAAAAGCGACAAAGTACTGTACGCCCATGCGTCGCGCATTCTGCACCACGAAACGAACCCAGGATGCGCGCGTGCACTGATGCAAAAGCATGGCGATCGCTATATTTGGGTTAACCCGCCAGCGATCCCGTTGTCGACCGAAGAAATGGACAGCGTCTTTGCACTGCCGTACAAGCGTGTACCGCATCCGGCATACGGTAGCAGCCGTATTCCCGCCTATGAGATGATCCGTTTCTCGATCAATATCATGCGTGGCTGTTTTGGTGGTTGCTCGTTCTGTTCGATCACCGAGCACGAAGGGCGCATTATCCAGAGCCGTTCTGAAGATTCGATCATCAATGAGATCGAAGCCATTCGCGATACCGTTCCGGGCTTTACCGGCGTGATTTCCGATCTCGGCGGCCCAACGGCAAACATGTATATGCTGCGCTGTAAGTCTCCGCGTGCAGAACAGACCTGTCGTCGTCTGTCCTGTGTTTATCCGGATATCTGCCCGCATATGGATACTAACCACGAACCGACGATTAATCTTTACCGCCGCGCGCGTGATCTGAAAGGCATTAAAAAGATCCTTATCGCATCCGGGGTGCGTTATGACATCGCCGTTGAGGACCCGCGCTATATTAAAGAGCTGGCAACTCACCATGTGGGTGGCTACCTGAAGATTGCGCCGGAGCATACCGAAGAAGGCCCATTGTCGAAGATGATGAAGCCGGGGATGGGCAGCTACGACCGCTTTAAAGAGTTGTTCGATACCTATTCTAAACAGGCCGGTAAAGAACAGTACCTGATCCCCTATTTTATCTCTGCGCACCCGGGTACGCGTGATGAGGATATGGTGAATCTGGCTCTGTGGCTGAAACAGCGTCGTTTCCGTTTGGATCAAGTGCAGAACTTCTACCCATCACCGCTGGCAAACTCTACAACCATGTATTACACCGGGAAAAACCCGTTGGGCAAAATTGGTTATAAGAGTGAAGATGTGGTGGTGCCAAGAGGTGATAAGCAGCGTCGTCTGCATAAAGCCCTGCTGCGTTACCATGATCCTGCTAACTGGCCGTTAATCCGTCAGGCGCTGGAAGATATGGGGAAAAAGCATCTGATTGGCGGTCGTCGCGAATGTCTGGTTCCGGCCCCGACGCTGGAAGAGATGCGTGAAGCACGTCGTCAGAACCGCCATACCCGTCCGGCGCTGACTAAGCATACACCGGTCGCGCACCAGCGTCAGACACCTGCGGCGAATAAAAAACGCGGCAAGGTTGCAGGACGTTAAACGGTCTTAACTGGTGGTGAAGAAATGCCTGATGGCGCACAGCTTATCAGGCCTACGAATTGCACAGTGTTGTAGGCGGGCGATTTGTAGGCCGGATAAGGTACCTGCACCGCCATCCGGCAGGCGTACTCAGTATTTATGCTTCGCGAATTCTGGCCGCTAATGCGGCCAGTTTTTCATCGTCAGCCCGTTCATGGTCATGTGACGACAGATACCCTTCATACTGCTCGAAAAATTTAGTCTGCCGGGACTCAATCGGTTTCCAGTGCGTCAAATCACCTGTGCCATGCATAGGACTGAGCTTACTGTGCACATGATCCACGCCAAACCCTTCGAAAAACATCCCTGTACGGCTGACGTCCGGGAAAGCGTTATCCAGTTTTTTCGCCACCTTTTGGGTCGCCAGCATCAGGTCTGCCAGCGCCTGCGGTGGCATATCAAATGCATAGCTGGGGTAGTGCTTTTTCGGGATCACCACGGTAAACCCCTCGGTGTTCGGGAAAATCGACAGAAAGGCCAGGTGATGCTCGTCTTCCCAGACTTTATGGCAGGGCGCTTTACCTTCAACAATTTGACAGAAAATACAGGTCATTCCTTTTCTCCGTAGATAAGACGTTTCGTCAGGACGCAGTGAGTTTAGTACAGACCCAGCATCTTCCACCACATCAGCCCTACGGTGATAAAGACGGCTTGATTAAACAGGCTGATGATGAATCCTGTTCGCCACCAGACCCCTGTCGGGACGTACCCGGCACCAAACAGAATCGGGCCGCGGGCGTGGGTGTACTGAGTGAGGGAACAGTACAGGCTGCTGGTGAAAGCCAACATCAACGCCGTAGGCGCTGCTGGAATATTCAAATGCAGGCCGACGCCAAGGAAAACGGCGTACAGCGCCGCAATCTGCGCATTACCGCTGGCAAAAAAGTAGTGAGTATAAAAGTACGCGGCGTTGAGCAGCAGCAGGACAACCACCCAACTGGTTCCATGCATGGTACTGCTCAGGCTATCGCCAATCAGGTTGCCAAACCAGGTGGTAAAGCCCAGTTTTTTCAACTGGTTCGCCATCATCAATAGTGCGGCAAACCAGATCAGCGTATCCCATGCACCTTTCTCGCTTTTGACATCTTCCCAGCTCAGAACGCCGCTGAGCAGCAAGATGGATAAGCCAACAAATGAGGCGGTGGTGGCGTCGACGCCCAGCGTATCACCAAAAATCCACAGCACCAGCAGGACGCCGACAGTAGCCAGCATCAGCCATTCACCGCGTGACATACGGCCCATTTCCGCCAGCTCTTTACGCGCCAGATTAGGGGCATCCGGCGTGTGTTTAATTTCCGGGCGCACAATCCAGTAGACCAGTAATGGAACCAGCAGTAAGGAAACCAGGCAAGGCAGCAGCGCCGCCATAAACCAACTGCCCCAGGTGAGCGTGACCCCCGCGTTGGCTGCCAGTTTCACTGCCAACAGGTTGCCGGTATAGCCGGTCATAAACAGCGCGGCGGTGACGTCGTTGACATTGCCAATACAGGTGATGAGAAAGGTGCCGATTTTACTGCGGGATTCATCTTCCGGGTTCGAATGGAAACTGCGCGCCAGAGAGTCGGCAATCGGATAGATGACGCCGCCACAGCGTGCCGTATTGCTTGGCATTGCTGGGGAAAGTATCAGGTCCGCAAACGCCAGTCCGTAGGCGAGTCCCAGCGTGCGCTTGCCGAGCAGGCGGATCATCTGCAGCGCAATACGTCGACCGAGGCCGGTTTTGATAAACCCGCGGGCAATCATAAAGGCGACGACAATCAGCCAGATCAGCGAACTGTTCAGTTCGCTCAGTGCAGTGGTAATGGCAGCGCTGGCGGTTTTATCCCCGGCAGCATAAGCGAGGGCAAAAACGGTAATACCGATAATGCCGACTGCGCCAATAGGCAGAACTTTTGCCACGATAGAAGCAATGGTAGCAACGAAGATAATGGCTGAATGCCAGGCTGGCGCACTTAACCCACTGGGTGGGGTAAGCTGCCAGAGCCCGGCAGAAATAAATAGTATAAGAATCAATGGGAACCATTTGACGCCTTGCTGTGTTTTTCCCGCCATGGTCACGCACCTATAGATATTTGTGATGTATTCATGAGATCAATATTATTACTGAATAATTAGTAAGTTATATTGCGTAATGCTGCACGTGGATGTGCCATAAATACATCTATAGTTGTGCGTTTATTGTTTCTTAATATTTCGGCAAGGGAAAAGCCCGACGGGAATGCCGGGCTGGAGAGGAGAGATTAACCGCCGAACTGATCCGGGTCAGGGCCCAGGCGTTTACCTTGATCGAGTTTTGCGATTTCACCGAGTTCATCTTTGTCCAGGCGGAAGTCCCAGACGTTGAAGTTCTCTGCAATGCGGGCAGGGGTGACGGATTTCGGGATCACCACCAGGCCGCTATCCAGATGCCAGCGAATGACGACCTGCGCCGGTGATTTGCCATATTTTTCAGCGAGGTCACGGATGATCTTTTGATCGAATACATCTTTACCGCCCTGCGCCAGTGGACTCCAGGACTCAGTCTGGATCTTATGTGTTGCGTTCCAGGCGTGAAGCTGGCGTTGCTGCATAAGCGGGTGAAGTTCTATCTGGTTAATCACCGGAGGTACGCCGGTTTCATCCATCAGGCGCTGGAGATGATTGATCTGAAAGTTGCACACACCGATGCTCTTGATCAGCCCCTCTTTTTGCAGGTCGATCATGTTTTCCCACGCTTCAACGTAGTGATCGATCGCCGGGACAGGCCAGTGCATCAGGTAGAGATCGAGGTAATCGAGCTGGAGTTTCTCCATGCTTTCGAGCAATGCTTCCCGTGGGCGCTTCTGGTCATCATTCCACAACTTGGTGGTAATGAATAACTCTTCGCGTGGCACGCCCGCATTGCGTAATGCTTTGCCGACACCTTCTTCGTTTTTGTACGCCGCAGCGGTATCAATTGAGCGATACCCCACTTCCAGCGCTTTATGAATGGCGGTGATGACTTCTTCGTTGCTTGCCTTCCAGACCCCCAGGCCCAGTTGCGGCATGACGTTACCATCCTGTAGCTTGATAATGGTTGGACCGGTCATAATTCCCCCCCACACTTAATCCTTCAGGTTGCCTCTTTGTTGGCTGCTTGCGTTTACCCCGGTCACGGACTTATGTACGCTCCCGGGGATTCACTCAATTGCCGCCTCGATGCATCATGAATGATTGGGTGTAAATTGAGTACACCGGAGCAAGCCCCGGTGAGGTTTATGTGACTTAAGCCTGGTATAAATAGCCAAAAACGAAAGCCGGAGGTTAAAAAAACCTTAGCGGGCAGCTTCGTAAATCCGGCGGCTGACGTCCAGCGTAATGTCCTGATGTTCACCCAGTTTCGTGCCGCCATGCGCTTCCAGTTTTTCCAGCAGTGCCGGGATGGAGCTGCTATCCAGACCGTAGTCAGACAGGCGAGTCGGTACACCCATTTGTTCGAAGAACTGACGGGTGGCGGCAATCGCAGCATCAATGCGTTGGTCTTCGGAGCCTTCAGTGATATTCCAGATGCGTTCTGCGTATTGCAGCAGTTTGGCACGCTTGGTATCACGTTTTTCATTCCACAATGCAGGCAGGACGATTGCCAGCGTCTGAGCGTGGTCAAGTCCGTGCATCGCCGTCAGTTCGTGACCCAGCATATGGGTTGCCCAGTCCTGCGGTACGCCTGCGCCGATCAGTCCGTTCAGTGCCTGAGTGGCTGCCCACATGACGTTAGCACGCACATTGTAGTTTTCCGGCTCCTGCAACGCTTTCGGACCGTCTTCTATCAGCGTCAGCAGAATGCCTTCGGCAAAGCGATCCTGAATTTTCCCGTCTACCGGATAAGTCACATATTGTTCTACAGTATGAACAAAAGCATCTACTACGCCGTTGGCAACCTGACGCGGCGGCAGGGTGTAGGTGTACACTGGATCAAGCACAGCAAATACGGGCTGGACAAACGGGGTCATGAAGGCCAGTTTGTCGCCAGTTGTTTTGCGCGAAATTACCGCACCAGAGTTAGATTCTGAGCCGGTTGCTGGTAGGGTCAGTACCGACCCCATCGGGACGGCGCTTTGTACGTCGTTACCGCGTGTTTCCAGAATGCGCCACGGGTCAACACCGTCTGCATAATGTGCCGCTGCGGCGATGAATTTTGTGCCATCCAGCACAGAACCGCCGCCTACCGCCAGCAGGAATGTCACCTTCTCATCACGGACAATTTTTACCGCGTTCATCAGCGTTTCATAAGATGGGTTCGGCTCAATACCGCCAAACTCGAGCACATCCAGACCTTTCAATGCGTCCTGAACTTGTGCCAGAACGCCTGTTTTTTTCACGCTACCACCGCCGTAGGTAATCAGTACGCGAGCATCCTGCGGGATTTGGTCGCGCAGTTCTGCAATCGCGCCTTTACCAAACAGAATGCGGGTTGGGGTATGGAGATTAAAGTTGTTCATTGCTCGTTACCTTGTGTGGGTAAAAAAGAGGGTAGGCGAGTGTCTGCCTGATGGTGAACATTGTGGTCGTCAGACGCGTTCCTCTCAATGCTCATTTCTGCCGATGTCTTGCCCATTTCTACAGACTACTGGAGAAAAGAGATAAAAGTGCGCACTATATCAAGGTTGCAAATCAATGATGAAATGGTGCCCTATGAACCGTGATGAGATCTGTCTCCTGCTGACAGATAAAATTAAGCAGCTGAAAAACAATGAAAATAAATTGAATGATCTGCTGCCTGATATTCGCTTACTGTATGGTTCTGAACCAGGGATGCGCACACCAGTGATGTATCAGCCTGGCATCATATTTCTCTTTTCAGGACATAAAATTGGTTATATCAACGAGCGTGTCTTTCGCTATGACGCCAACGAATATTTACTGCTAACAGTACCTTTACCCTTTGAATGTGAAACTTATGCGACACCGGACGTTCCGTTGGCTGGTATCCGCCTGAACGTCGATATCCTGCAATTGCAGGAATTGCTGATGGATATTGGGGAGGATGAGCTGTTCCAGCCCGCAATGGCGGCAAGCGGGATCAATTCGGCGACGTTATCCGATGAAATTCTCTGTGCAGCGGAACGCCTGCTGGATGTGATGGAGCGGCCACTGGATGCACGTATTCTGGGAAAACAGATTATTCGTGAGATCCTCTACCATGTGCTGACCGGGCCACGCGGAGGAGCCTTACTGGCGCTGGTCAGTCGCCAGACACATTTCAGTTTGATAAGCCGTGTGCTGAAGCGAATTGAAACCAAGTACACCGAAAATCTCAATGTTGAGCAATTGGCGGCAGAGGCCAATATGAGCGTGTCGGCGTTCCATCATAATTTTAAATCGGTGACCAGTACTTCACCGTTGCAGTATCTGAAGAGCTATCGATTGCATAAAGCGCGGATGATGATGATTCATGATGGGATGAAAGCCAGTGCGGCGGCAATGCGCGTGGGTTATGAGAGTGCATCGCAGTTTAGTCGGGAGTTCAAACGTTACTTTGGCGTCACGCCAGGGGAAGATGCAGCCAGAATTAGGATGATGCAGGGGAGTTGATCTCTTGTCGAACAGACTGATTCTCCGTAGGCCTTAACGCTGTGCGCTATAAAGCGAAATGCCGGGGTTTACCCGGCCTACGGACGCAGCTCAGGCGCTACAGTATTTTTTTTTAATCACCACAAACAGCGTTCCCAGCAGACCTGCGGTTAGCAGGGCGATTGGCAGGATCATTAAAAATGTCATTACCTGATCTTCGTGGCGTTTAACAAACGGGATCATGCTGAGCGCATAGCCGAAACTGGTGACCACAGTGACCCACAGCAGGCCGCTCAGCCAATTAAAAAACTGGAAGCGACGGTTAGGCAGCCCTGAAATCCCCGCCATGGTCGGCAGCAAGGTGCGTACAAACGCCAGGAAACGTCCGGCGAGTAGAGCCATCAACCCGTGCTGGTCAAACATACAGGTAGCACGCTGATGATATTTTTCAGGTAATTGTGCCAGCCAGCCTTTCACTGTTCGTGTATTGCCCAGCCAGCGCCCCTGAATGTAGCTCAGCCAGCAACCGAGGCTGGCAGCGGCAGTCAGAATCGCTATGGTAGGTAAAAAACTCATCACGTCCTGAGCGATCAGCGCTCCTGCCAGTAATAGCAGGCTGTCACCGGGCAAAAAGGAAGCGGGCAGTAGGCCATTTTCTAAAAACAACGTGGCGAACATCACAAAGTACACCACGCTCACGACGTGTGGATCCGCCAGCGCGGCAAAATCGTGTTGCCAGAGCGCGGAGATAATATCTTGAATGACTACCATGGACTTTCCTGTGGAACAGCGTTTATAAGTGGATTGTACTCCTGAATTGTCCGGGATGCCTTGATCCCGGACGCAACAATTGCAGACTTTTCCACCAGAAGTGTCTGCATATATGTCCATCTGCGGCAATGTTACTCGATTCGGGTAAATCCTGCGGCTAAATCGGCAATCAGATCGTCAACATTTTCTAAACCGATGTGTAAACGGATGAGCGTTCCGCTGAAATCCACTTTGCCTTCCGGACGGATTGCCGCGATATGTTCCGGTTGGTTCGCCAGAATCAGTGATTCAAAACCGCCCCAGGAATAGGCCATGCTGAACAGGCTGAAGTGATCCAGATACGCAGACAGCTCTTCATTATTTAGCTTCTTATTCAGAACAAATGAGAACAGGCCGCTGCTACCGGTAAAGTCGCGTTTCCAGAACTCGTGTCCCTTGCTGCCGGGAAGTGCCGGGTGATTCACACGGGCAACCTGCGGATGGTCAGCCAGCCACTCAGCAACTTTCAAACTGCTTTCATGGTGTTGGCGCAGGCGAACGCTTAACGTCCGCAATCCGCGACTGGTCATATAGGCAGTATCGGCATCCAGCATTTGTCCCATCAGATAGGCGTTTTCACGCAGTTGATCCCAGCAACGGGCATTAGATACCGCTGTCCCAACCATGCCGTCAGAATGACCAATCAGATATTTCGTCCCTGCCTGAATTGAGATATCGATACCGAAATCCAGCGCGTTGAACAACACGCCCGCAGCCCAGGTGTTATCAATCATGATGACAGCGTCAGGCACTACGCTTCTGACTGCGGCAACAATGGCTGGAACATCATGAACTTCCATGGTGACAGAACCTGGAGACTCAAGAAAAACGACTTTAGTGTTCGGCTGTATATGCTTCACAATATCCGCACCAACCAGCGGATCGAACCAGCCGGTTGTCACGCCAAGCTTGCCCAGTACCTTAGTGCAGAAATCCTGGCTGGGTTCATAGGCGGTGTTTGTCATCAGCACATGATCGCCTTGTTCAACAAAGGCAAGGATGGTGTTGGCAACGGCTGCTGCACCGCAAGGGAACAGGGCGCAGCCCGCGCCGCCTTCCAGTTCACACATCGCTTCCTGCAGTGAGAAATGCGTCAGCGTGCCGCGACGTCCATAGAAAAGGGCACCGTTTGCGCGGTTATGCGTCGCCTGTTTTTTCGCCTCAACGGTGTCGAATACCAGTGAAGACGCGCGCTGGATCACGCTATTTACCGAACCCAGCGTGTATTTTTTACTACGCCCGGCGTGAACGAGTTTGGTCTCAAGCTGCTTATCTGCCATGTTGTATTACCTGTTTTTATACGTCTGGATGTCTAAACTAGCATGAATCTCATCTGCCGCGTCCTGCAGAATAGCCATAAAGTACAAAATATTCTCAAATCGATTTCTGGTGACTTTTTTACTGCGTGAGCGCAAGGAAAAGAAACCAAAGGTGCGGCACTATGTAAATAGTAATGAGAACGACTATCAATTCGACGTCGTTTTGATATGATTACGCTCAGATTTTGTGATTTGCGTCCTGGAGATACAGAGTGGGTAATAATTTGATGCAGACGGACCTTTCCGTCTGGGGTATGTATCAGCACGCCGATATCGTGGTTAAGTGCGTGATGATTGGGCTGATTTTGGCGTCAGTGGTCACCTGGGCTATCTTCTTTAGTAAGAGCCTTGAGTTCTTTACGCAGAAGCGCCGTCTTAAGCGTGAACAGCAAATGCTGGCAGATGCCCGCTCTTTAGAAATGGCAAGTGAGATTGCCGCTGGATTCGATGCCAAAAGCCTGGGTTCTCTGCTGATTAATGAAGCGCAGAATGAACTGGAACTGTCAGAAGGCAGTGATGACAACGAAGGGATCAAAGAGCGTACCGGTTTTCGTCTGGAACGTCGCGTTGCCGCAGTTGGCCGTCAGATGGGGCGGGGTAATGGATACCTGGCAACCATCGGGGCTATCTCTCCATTTGTCGGGTTGTTCGGTACAGTATGGGGTATCATGAATAGCTTCATCGGTATCGCACAAACCCAAACCACCAACCTGGCTGTTGTTGCTCCAGGTATTGCAGAAGCACTGTTAGCGACCGCGATCGGTCTGGTTGCGGCAATCCCTGCGGTTGTTATCTACAACATTTTTGCTCGTCAGATTGGCAGCTATAAAGCGATGTTGGGCGATGTCGCGGCGCAGGTGCTGTTGCTGCAAAGTCGTGACCTGGATCTGAGTGCAAGCGCGTCTGCACACCCGGTACGTGCTGCGCAGAAATTACGTGTAGGGTAATGTTCCATGGCAATGAGCTTTAATGAAAACCTGGACGATAACGGTGAAATGCATGACATCAACGTGACGCCGTTTATCGACGTCATGTTGGTATTGTTGATCATCTTTATGGTGGCAGCGCCGCTGGCAACCGTGGATGTGAAGGTGAATCTCCCTGCATCCACCAGTACGCCGCAACCGCGTCCGGAAAAACCGGTTTACCTGTCAGTAAAAGCCGATAACACCATGTTTATTGGTAACGATCAGGTCACCGATGAGACGATGATTAACGAGCTAAACGCGCTAACGGAAGGCAAGAAAGACACCACCATCTTCTTCCGGGCAGATAAAACCGTCGACTACGAAACCATGATGAAGGTTATGGATACGTTGCATCAGGCGGGCTACCTGAAGATTGGTTTGGTCGGTGAAGAGACCGTGAAAGCCAAATAACCCTTGTGGCCGGGTACAGGTTTGACCTTACCCGGCAAGCTTCTCCTGATATCACTCCCCTGCAAGTCTTTTGCCTTATCTGTTCTCGTCCAACGCAACCGTAGTGATTTTTGTGGGCTCGTAGTTCCCTTCGGATAGCTTACGGGTCAGGCGCAGTGTGGCTGTTTCACGTGCAAGCAGATGCTGGTATGTGCTTTCCAGACGGGCCATGATTTTGTCCCGCAATTCTGGCTGCTGAGCGATGATGGCCTCGATAGTGGCACCGTAAATCTCTTCTTTGGCTTGCAGTGCGTAGATTTCATGACGATTTTGCCATTTCATCCGCACCAGCGCGGCGGGTATAGAAACCATCTCTTGAGCAAGGTTTTCCAGCGTCGCGTTTTTATTGGCTATCAACACAGACAGATTTTGTTTTAAGACAAATTCATCACTTTTGTGGTTATCTAAAGCCAAATAAACATTATTATCTTCAACATCTTTCATTTTATTTCTCTTCCAGAGAATAAAAAATAGGATCGTTGGTTTCGCGAGTAATTAAATTAAGCCAAATTTTGTTGCCTTGTTCATTTATCATGGCTGTATTTTTGGACAGAATTTTACTTAATTCCTGGGCGTTAATGTCGCCTTCCGCCTGTAATGAATTGAGCAGGCGAGTAAATGACTCGATTTTTGCGGCGCGGAAAAGACGCTCTTTTAAATGACGATCGCACTCTTCAAATAACATATTCCGGGATTGGCCGGTAGTTGTGGAGCTAATCAAAATTTCTGATTCGTAATCACTTAGCGTTATCTTTCCCTGAGTCAAATTTTCACTATTTTCTGTGGTATTTGTATTGTTCGGGGTTGCGGATAAATGAAAACGAGAGGGAACAAGATGCTCGGGAAGCATGTTGAAATATCCTTTGCTGCCAATAATATGATGTTTTTAATAAGGTAGGCCGCGTTGACAATAGCATGGGGTAATTTTAAAATCAAAAAAAATGGAGCCTGCTATGAACAGTATATTTTATTCTGTTATTACCCTGCTATTGCTTACCTGCGGGGTACTTTTGCTAATGCGTAGTGCAAATAGAAACCGTTATGCAGAAGATGTTAACGCTCAGCACCAGCCGGAAATGCTAAGTAAAGAAGAGGGAGAAGATCATTTTTCTGCCCTGATGAATTCGATTACTCCGGTATGGTATTGGCGAGTCAATCACGAATATATCGATTTTATCCACTCCACAGTCAAGCGGATGACGATGGTGGAGCTGAATGAAACGCCCGGGCTCTTTGACGCACAGCGGCGCTGTAGCGATCTTAACTCTGCGGTTTATAAGTATTACGACAATATCAAAAAGCGCTGTCTCAGCGGGGAGAAAGTCCCGCACGCCGATCTGGATGTGCTTAACTTGCGACAGTGCTTCAGGGAGTTCAGCCTGGAAGCCTATCCTGCACTTGTCGCGCTGGTGTGGCCGGAATACCAGCGTCCATTGATCAAAGAGGACGAGGTGTGATGTGAGGCGAGATTGTCTTGCCCACCCTCATCAGCAGACCATGACGCCGGGGAGGACTACACCCGGCGTCATGGTCAGATCGTTACTTGTCTGATGAGGCTTGCCACAGATTGAGCTTGCCGTCAGCGACATGTTTATCGATCTGTGCCAGTTCTTCGGCACTGAATGTCAGGTTTGCCAGTGCCTGAACGTTCTCTTCTAACTGCTCAGGTCGGCTGGCGCCAATTAATACCGATGTGACCCGGTTATCTTTTAGTAGCCAGCTTAACGCCATTTGCGCCATCGACTGCCCACGCTGTTGTGCCATCTCATTGAGCAAACGCAGACTGCTGAGGTTTGCTTCCGTCAGCATATTTTCCGTCAGTCCGCGGACTTTTTTCCCTTCACGCTGCATGCGGGAACCATCAGGAATACCGTTGAGGTATTTCCCTGTCAGCAACCCCTGCGCCAACGGGGTGAAGGCTATACATCCCATCCCGTTGGATTCCAGCGTATCCAGCAAGCCGCTGCTGTCTACCCAGCGGTTAAGCAGGTTGTAGGATGGCTGGTGGATAAGCAGAGGAATTTTCCATTCCCGCAGCAGTTCGGCCATCTTCTGTGTGCGCTCTGGAGAATAAGATGAGATGCCGACATACAGCGCTTTGCCACTTTGCACGGCCTGGGCCAGCGCGGAAGCTGTCTCTTCCATTGGTGTGTTTTCATCAACGCGGTGCGAATAGAAGATATCGACGTAGTCGAGACCCATACGCTTGAGGCTCTGGTCGAGGCTGGCCAGCAGATACTTGCGTGAGCCGCCAGAACCGTACGGCCCCGGCCACATGTCGTAACCCGCTTTGGTCGAGATAATCAATTCATCACGATAGTGTGCAAAATCCTCACGCAATAACCGACCAAAATTTTCTTCAGCACTGCCCGGAGGCGGCCCGTAGTTGTTGGCTAAATCAAAATGTGTGATCCCTAAATCAAATGCTTTTCGCAGCAATGCTCGTTGTGAATCCAGAGCTTGAACGTGTCCAAAACTGTGCCATAAACCCAGCGATAGCGCGGGCAAGCGCAAGCCGCTGCGACCACAGTAGCGATAGAGCATTTGCTCATAACGTTCAGGATTGGCAAACCAGGCCATGAGATCTCCTTAGTGCAGGTGAATTTCAAAACAACGTTTCTATTCTAGCGGGTTCGTGGTGAATATCCCGTTCCCCAGGTCACATTGGGATGAAAAACTGGGCAAAAACAGACCACTGTGCTTTGCTTAAAAAACATCACTAAGGAGTACAACCATGCCGCGTTTGACTGCTAAAGACTTTCCGCAGGAGTTACTCGATTACTATGACTATTACGCCCATGGCAAAATATCTAAACGAGCGTTTCTGAATCTGGCGGCGAAATATGCGGTAGGTGGCATGACGGCACTGGCGCTATTCAATTTGCTGAAACCGAATTATGCCCTGGCAACGCAGGTAGAATTTACCGACCCCGATATTCTGGCAGAATACATTACCTATCCATCGCCAGATGGGCATGGTGATGTGCGAGGTTATCTGGTGAAACCTGCGAAGGTGACGGGGAAGGTTCCGGCAGTGGTTGTGGTACATGAGAATCGCGGTTTGAATCCGTATATTGAGGATGTTGCACGGCGGGTGGCGAAGGCCGGTTATATTGCGCTGGCCCCCGATGGATTAAGTTCGCTGGGCGGTTATCCCGGCAATGATGATAAAGGCCGGGAATTACAGCAGCA
Organism: Citrobacter sp. Igbk 14; assembly: GCF_028069825.1. Taxonomy (NCBI): domain Bacteria; kingdom Pseudomonadati; phylum Pseudomonadota; class Gammaproteobacteria; order Enterobacterales; family Enterobacteriaceae; genus Citrobacter; species Citrobacter sp. Igbk 14. Next base: position 535 of record NZ_JANEWM010000052.1, on the reverse strand, counting down.
GGTTGATCCCGTTAAGCTGATGAATGATTTTTTTGCTGCTATTGAATTTATGCAGCATTATTCGATGACGACGGGAAAGGTGGGGATCACTGGATTTTGCTACGGTGGTGGTGTGGCGAATGCAGCGGCTGTTGCTTTCCCTGAACTGGCATGTGCGGTGCCCTTTTATGGGCGTCAGGTTCCTGCCTCCGATGTCCCTAAAATTAATGCGCCTTTATTATTACACTATGCAGAACTAGACACACGAATTAATGAAGGCTGGCCCGCTTATGAAGCTGCACTCAAAGCGAATAAGAAAATCTATCAAGCATATATCTATCCTGGTGTTAATCATGGTTTTCATAACGATTCGACACCCCGTTATGATAAAGCAGCTGCTGATTTAGCCTGGGAACGCACTCTTGCCTGGTTTGATAAATATTTGTTATGAAAAACAACGCATTACTTACAGCTTTAGGTTAATTATCTGAATAATAATGCTACCTAATTTCATTAACATTCATATTGATATGACCCGCAGGGATAATAGATAGAC